>NZ_JAQIBC010000002.1:0-300000 GCF_030347995.1 Sulfurovum xiamenensis | reverse complement strand
AGGTTTGAGTCCCTGGTTGTATTTTCCTGAGAGTACGCCTCCTGCCAGCGGTGAGTAGGGGAGTAGTGAAACCTGTTCTTTTTCACAAAGTGTGGAAAGCTCATCCAAAAATCTACGGTTTAACATAGAAAAATTGTTCTGTATAGACTCAAATCGTGCCAATTCTTTATATTGGGAAGTCATCAGTGCTTTACTGGTGCCGTATGCAGTGTCATTGGAAGTCCCTATATAACGTACTTTTCCTGCTTTTACCAGTCTGTCAAAAGCTTCTAATGACTCTTCTATAGGAACGATGTTATCTGGCCAATGCATCTGGTAAAGGTCTATATAGTCTGTTTTTAACCGTTTCAAGCTTCCTTCTATGGCACGTTCGATGTGAAATCTGTCTATAGCGGTCATTCCATGACGGATAGGAGGAATAAACCAGCCGCTTGCAGCCCCTGCAACTTTGGTAGCCAGGATGATGGAATCACGTTCTTTTGTTTTCATCCATTCTCCTACCCACTCTTCTGTGATTCCTGCAAGTTTTGCATCAGGTGGAACAGGGTAGAGTTCAGCGGTGTCATAGAAGTTGACACCATGGTCATAGGCCTTATCCATAATGGCAAATGCCTCTTTCTTGTCACACTGAGTCCCAAAGGTCATCGTTCCCATACAGATGGGAGAAACACGAAGTCCGGTTTTTCCTATATATCTATACTCCATAGTGATCCTTATAAAATTGGGTTTTTATAGCATATCTTAATTTTTATAAAGTTTGGCTCTATTGCTATGAGAGCTTAGAGTCATTGTTTTTTTGTATTTGTGATCATGTTCAAAAATTAGAACAATATAGATATGAATTTACTAAATTATTTTTATTTATACTATAATATTAATTGATTATTAACCATTTAATCATAAACTATAGATATCTTCACATAATAGAAGGAGGAAGAGGTGTATATACATATAAATAAGAAAAATGTAATGAGGTTGGGGTTACTTACTCTAGGGTTGGTAGTTTCTGCTATGTTTCCATCTTGTAGCTGTGGAGGCGGTGGAGATGGCGGTGGTGGAGGAGATACGGGTATATGTAATGTGCCTATAGAAGCCTCTTTAAATACGCAAGATCGTATTGGTGGTGCAGTGACCAATGTAGAACTCTTCATGGCTGTTGATGACGTCACCGAGTGGACGCTATATAACATTGCGAATGAACTACGCGCAACTCGGGTTGATACACCTGAAAGTACGGTAGGCTTGGAAGTAGAAGCTTCTATACGTGATATAGAGATAGTGACCTATAATGATAAGCGCTATGCACTATTGGCGATGGGAGAAGAGGGGATTACCGCTGTTGACATCTCAAACCCTCAAAGTATGGTGATCGTCCCCAATGTAGAGAGCGTAAAGGTGAATTACTATCATGAAGGTATCAATTGGACAGAAGGTGGTGGTGATGTTGTGCTAGATAACAATATTTCCGGCACTCGAGGGACTGTCAGTTCACTTGCAGTCTATAACGAGGGCAATGCTACCAGCCCATCAATGAAACTATTGATAGGTAATGAAAAGTATGGTCTGCATAAGACAGCACTTGAAAATCTTTTCGATGCAGCCAATGGTAGGGAAGCAGATGGTACATTGAAGATTGAGATTGAGGATGAAGTATATACGTTACAGTATGCAGGTGAAAATCCATGGGGTGGCCCAAAAAGCTTGACATTGTTCGGTGAAGGTAACAACACTAGGCTCTTTGTTGCACAGGGGTTCTTGGGTATGGGGATATATAATCCTAAAACGTTGGATAAAGTAGGGTATTACAACCACTATACTGATACGAGTGTGACGGAGGACTGGTTCATAGATTTGAATGTATCAACCGACGGTACTTCCATTGATAGTTGTACTGGAATGCCAGATTATAATCAGGCAAGTTACGAGATCCAAACGGTTTGGCACAATAAGGTCGATGCTCCAACACCGTGGGCAGATTTTGATAGGTATGGTAAATTTTACTATGATGCTCGTAAAGTCGATGTTGCAACATTCTCTGGTGCTGGAAATCCTGATAGAACAATCGCCTATATCGCTTATGGTCTTGGTGGTATGGTAGCAGTGGATGTAAGTGGTTATGATACATGGACAATAAATAGTAATGATTGTACTACAATACATGATGCTCAGTATCTAGGTTATGTACCAGGGATACCAGCACATGGACCGGATGCACAGACGGGTGAACAATCACAGAGCCTCTTCCCATATTTCGGTGCAGGAATGCTTAAAGAGTCAGGTATTGTGGATGTTAAGGTAGATGCCGGAACAAAGAATGTTTACTTCACAGACCATTTTGCCGGACTGATGGCAGTAGGTAATGCGGATTATCCTGCAACATGGCATGGACCAAATGGAGCTGGTACATATAACAATGATACCGATGGGATACCAGGCAATCACTGGCCTGATTATGAGTTCGTTACTTCTTATGATATGACTCCAGTTCCTGCAGGTGAAGAAACGATACCTCAGTTTATCTTCGAACCAGCGATCTTACTTGCAACGGGTGAGCTCAGCGGTCACGGGAATGCTTTTGCTCTTTCTAATACTTTTGCTCCAACTCAAAGTGGCGCGGTCGATGTGGTCCTAGCTGCCGGAGGCGGTGGTCTCAGCTTTATTGACGTGGGCATGTTGGGCGCAAGTACATCTTATACAAGTCATTATACGATTGAAGCACATATAGCGACTACTGATGAGATCGGTGCAGCAGCAGACGGCTCGGCAACACAGGAGATCAATATCGGTCATGCTGAGGGTGTAGCTGCTTATAAAAATTTACTCTATCTTGGCGATGGACCGCATGGTATGTCAGTTTGGAAGATAGCTGATGAATTATGTTATCCGACAAATGATGTTCATTTGGTAGCCAATACGCTTCAGAGTGAATATCCAGTGGGTGATATTAGCCCTGCACCACATGCACATGATGTGGTCTTGGATCATGCGACCAATTCAGCCCTGGTGATGTCACAAAGCCGTGGTGTACGTCGTATTGAGAATGTAACAGTGGGTACGGTTGGTGAACCAACATTGCTATACCCGAAAGATACGGATATTTACGAGCATAATAAGGATGAGGGTAATGTCGCTGATTTCCTCAGTATGCAAGACCATGCATACAGTGCAGCATTAGATGGGTCATTGGCATTTACAGCTGATGGAAGCAACGGCTTGACGGTGTATGATTTAAGCAAGGATCCGACTGATTTAACCAATAGTAATGGTTATGTCGTTGCCAATATCGGGGGAGATACCAATTCTCAACCGGATCTTGGGCGTGTGTCTGGTGTGGCACTCTGGGATGATAAAAGCACAGGTACAGCATATGCCTTTGTTGCTGCGGGAAGTAGAGGTATCGCTGTGGTAGATGTTACCGATGTACAGAACAACAACATGTCGGTGATCAAAATTTTCGAACCGATCAAGATGGAAGATGAGACAGCTGGTAAAGCCGACGGTAAAAGTGTTGCTGTCAAGATTGTGGGAGACCATGTCTTCTTTACGTATGACAGTTTCGGAGTAGTATGCTACAGTATCGCTGACCTGATCGAACCGCTACCTGCAGAAGTGGACCCCCAGGAAATCTGGAAAAAGAATGAATTTGATTATCGTCCAGAAGCCACGGCACGCTTTAAGCTTCAAGATCCTTCATTCTTCGGTAGTGCTGATCTAACAGGATGGGGCGGCGGTGCTGCAGGTATGGATGTCGTTAGTGTCAACGGGAAGAATTTTTTCTATATAGCTTATGGAGATGCGGGAGTCATCAAGATAGATTGGACAAATCCTGCTGCACCGGTATTGAAGGAACATGCAAATACTGTTGGCTTTGCAAGTGATGTGGTTGTGATAAACGGCCGTGTCTATGTAGCGGACAGCGGTGGTGGTCTTACACTATTGAAATAAATTCTCCAACACTTCCCATTTGTGGGAAGAACAGGGTACCTTCATAAAAGAAGGTACCCTAGTTACATCTCTACCTCTTAAAAACATTTCATCTCATCATTTTATTATTAGAACAAGATAAGTATAATCCAAGTATCAGTAAAACTAATCATGATAAACTATGCCTAAAAAGGATTTTCTTTATGCAGGATAAATATGTAGGAGATGTCGGGGACTTTGGAAAGTTCCATCTTTTTCGTTATCTGTTCCATCATCAAGAGAGTCCGATGCATGGAAAGGAACTTGCACAGATATGGTTCATGCATGAAGGTGAGGGGGAAAAGAACAATGACGGTAGACATATAGACTATTTTGATCGTATGACAGGGTGTGATGAATACCTGGAAGGTTCTCTACGAAACCTTATTATGAGAGATAAACGTGAAGTGAAAGAATTGGAGTCTTTAGCATTACTCCCCAATGCAAAGTATTTTTATGAAAAAGTTCCCAAGTCTTTACAAGAGCGTACTATCTGGCTAAACACAGCCCTGACATTTTCAAGTAAAGTACCAGTAGTAGCTGTCGAACCAGACAATGGTATGGCTCTTAAGTGCAATAGGGAAGAACAACGTTTTGAGTTTCTTACCTTGGAAGCGCATCATGGACAAAAATCTTCTTCTCAGAAGTATATTTTTGCAGAGGAAGTCAGTTCTTTTTATCGATTGTCTTCTGTTGAAGTTTGTATCGTTTACCAGCATTTAAGTCGTTGCTTTGCACATAATGGGCAGATAGAGTCTCTCTTATATGATTTACAAAAAAAGTATTTTCACGTTATAGCTATCAAACACAAGCCTTATTCCCCTCGTGCCTTTTTCTTTATATGCAAATCAGAGGATATTAAAAAGAGTATAGAGCGAAGACTTGATAAGTTTACTATTGAATTTTCCGAATTTTGGGAACTCTTTAGATAGAAAAATTGAGTATTTCAGCCTGCTCTGATGTCTGTGGGCAATCTATATCATTCTCTGAAAATGCTGCACAACATGTCCGGTTTCTTCCTTCTTTTTTGGCTTTGTAAAGTGCCATATCAGAACGAGAAAACATATCACTAAATGAAGTGTCTGTTGCATTATTTTGGGCGATTCCAATAGAAGTTCGTACAGACACGTTATGACCTTCATAGTGAACAGTGACATTTTCAACTGCTTTACGAATTTTTTCAGCCAAAGTATAAGCATCTTTTTTATCTATTTGAGATAGAAGTATCGCAAATTCTTCACCACCTATACGGGAAAATATGTCACTTTTTCTTAATAGGTTTTTGACAGTTTGAACAAAACATATCAATAATTGATCGCCTGTCTGATGACCGTATGTATCATTGACCTTTTTAAAGTGGTCCAAGTCTAGTAACAGAAGTGTCAAACTCAAATGATCCTGCTGTGCTGTTTTAAAATAGTGTTCGGAAATTTGATTGAACATACGTCTATTCATAATACCTGTCAGGTAATCTGTAGAAGCCAATACACTTAAACTGCTGTTTTGCTGTTTTAAACTGGTTTCATAATTGATGATTTTATTGGTATATATAAAGGATAAAAAGCTTCCTATGATCAGCCCCAAAATAGCTGAATGAATAGCTACATCTGATAGATGCAGATCGATAGTGAAATTGGCGATCAGTATAATTGCTATAGAAGATAGTGTATAGAGTAGTCCACTTATTTTTCCATTGATCATATAGGCAACAAAAATCAACAGATAGAACCATATGATCCTAAACTCATCTTGTGGTACAAAAATAAGTGCTGATGTAAATGTGATCAATGAGATCACAAGTAGAGCGTGTGATGCAGCTGTATCATTTTGTTTGGAGAGTCTGAGAAAGAATATAAGCATCAGTGTCAGTAAACTATACATATAATTTACTTTGGTATGAATAGGGCCTATGTCATTCATACCTAAGTCACTCAGTAAAGCAAAAAGAAGAGAAAAAAAAGCGACAATGATCAAAATAGAATTCAGCATTTTAAATTTAAACTGTAGAAGGTTTTCCTCACCTGTAAACTTAAAGCCACTTTGTAAAAAATTGTTCATATTCATGCTTTTGCCTCTTCCCTTATCAAATAATAGCATATTTCCATAAGAATTATCTACTACAGTATGTGTCAAAAGAAGAAGAGATAGATGAGGTATATACGTGAGTATAGTTATATTGAAATAAAAATAAAATCCATTAACCTTATTAGACTATGATATGTGAAAGGATTTTTAATGCATAAACAAAACTTTATCACTTTGACACTGATCATTTCAGGATTGGCCTTGAATCCAGTGATGGCAAATGCAGTATTCACTACGGTTACCTATAATCAAAATATAAACGATTCTGTTTCATCGGGTATTTCATCATTATTATATAGTAGGGGATTGGAGAAAGAGGCAGCAGATGAAATCACTGAAAACCTTGTCAGTGAAGAAGAGGAAGATCTACTGAAAGGACTCATAGAAGATCTTGAGAGTGAAAAGATTGTAAGTAGAAAAGAAGTTTTGGAGTATTTGAGTACAAAGGCTTTACACAAAGAAAATGTGGATTTTCATTCCTATGATCATCTGGTAGGTATGGTTTCAAAGATCAAACAACGATCGTTAGAAAATAAAACATTAAAACAACTTCAAAAGATGGCGCAAAACAATAAATACATATTTGTGTAGAGATACACAAATATTATATGTTATGGAGTAATAATATACTTTGATTAACATAATATAAATTCTATCAAAAAAGTAAATCTCTTCTCTCTCATGAATTAGAGCAAAGGTTAAATGGTTTTTGAAAAAGTCATTTTTATAAAAATCGGTAGATGCGGATCTATGTATAAAATTTCTTATATCAGAACTTTTATATTGAGTTGTATGAAAAATGAAAAAAATGGTTATACACAGATTTTAATGTATTCAAAATTTAACCGATCTTGTAATGTGTATCTGATCAGATTTTTTTAACCAAGAGATAAAATATAATTTCTTATTTGTTGGAAATTTAACACACCTCATTTTTTAATCAGTCCAAACATAATACAAAATGAAATGATAAAAACCTTTATAAATAAAGAATAATAAAATAATCACACAAATGTATTAAAAAGTTATCTTCTCAAGATGATCTAGCGTAATTCACAAGAGTATTTTGATATTTATTAGTATAAGTAAGGTGAAATACTCCTTCCCGTTTCCAAAAGAAAACATATATCTGCTTCATGTCATTCAAAGTACCGTATATAGGGGCGATGATGGATTATATATGAACAAGTGTTCATTGGAAGAATCAGTTTAGGATAAATAAAAGAACATTTGTTCATTTATAATTTATGTAATAAAATTAAATATGAACATTTGTTCTTTTATATTAAAAATCTCTACTTGACAAATGAACACTTGTTCACTATAATGTCACTAAAGGAGCCACAATGAACGAGCAGAGCGTTAGTTCTTCCCCTACTAAAGGAAGTAAAACCAAAGATAAAATACTCAAAATATCCCTGAAACTCTTTTCTACTAAAGGATATAAGGCAACAACGGTTAGAGATATCGCTGGTGCTATGGATATGAAACAAAGTGCACTTTATAACCACTTTAAGAACAAGGATGAGATCCTTGAAACACTGGTAAGTGAGCTTACCTCTTCTGCAATAGTGACTATATTTAGCGATAAAGAGGCCTCAGAGCTTTATAAACAAGGAAAGTCTTTGTTAATGTCCATTGCCACTACTTTTAAGCTTATAGGCTTTGACGGGCAAAATGAGGCACTTTTAAAGCTATTGATGCAGGAGATCTATAGAAATGAGCGTATCAGGGAGATCTATAACGAGTATTTCTACCAGGAGAACGTTAAAAAGCTCTCAAGCATCTTCTTTATGATGATGCAGGATGAGATGATCAAGTCCTCGGACCCTCTTTTACTGGCAAATGAGTTCATTTCTCCCCTATTTTTTTATCAGATGCAGGTTTCTTTGCTAAAATTAGATAAAAAATCGACCTCTTCAGTCGTCTCAATGTTCGAGAAACATGTAGATTTCTTCTGGGATAATATAAAACTGGAAAAACAAGAGACCCTATTTTAGGGAAATACTAAATAATATTAAGGATTAGAATGGAAACAAAAGTGGATCATTTCGCTGAAAAATCAAAAACGTGGGATATGAACAGCAAACGCGTACAGAATGCACAAGGCATAGCCGAACTAATAGTAAATAATATTAAACTGGATAAATCTATGGAACTTATGGATTTTGGTGCAGGAACGGGGCTTTTAAGTTACTTTGTCGCCCCCTATGTAGAGAAAATCGTGGCTGTAGACAACTCCCCTTCTATGCTTCGAGAATTTCAAAGTAAATGCGGTCAATTCTCATGTAATACTGAAGTAATAGAGAAGGATCTGAGTACTGATACACTTGAACGAAAGTTTGATGGAATCATTTCATCCATGACGATCCACCATTTGGAAGATATTCCTGCCCTCTTCTCAAAATTCTATAAGATGCTGGATGAGCATGGCTTTATTGCTATTGCTGATCTGGATAGTGAAGATGGCACTTTCCATAGTGACAATGAAGGTGTCTTTCATTACGGTTTTGATCGACATTTGCTTGCAGAGTACGCTCAAAAAGCAGGATTCAAGGATGTGACCTTCAGTTTAGCCAATAAAATATCTAAACCACATGCCGAATTCACTGTTTTTTTAATGACAGCAAAGAAATAATATTAGAGAATATTAAAATGAAATATCTTTGGTTAGGTATCTTTATACCTGTTTTAATATGGTCTGCAGCTTTACCTAAAGATCCATTTACATGGTTTTTAGAAGTGTTACCGGTTTTCATAGGTTTGGTCATTTTACTTTTAACCTATAAAAAGTTTCCGTTAACTTCCCTACTCTATACACTTATATTAATTCATATGATAATTTTGATGGTGGGAGGACACTATACTTATGCTGAAGTCCCTCTGTTTGACTGGATCAAAGAGGTTTTTGACCAAAATCGGAACAATTATGACAAGGTAGGTCATTTTGCACAGGGATTCATCCCTGCCATACTCGCCAGAGAGATACTGATACGTAAACATATCGTACTAGGCAGTAAAATATGGCTAAATACCATCATTGTAAGCCTTGTTTTGGCATTTTCAGCCTTGTATGAACTTATAGAATGGTGGGTGGCTCTTGCTATTGGTGAAGATGCTGAAGCCTTCCTGGGAACACAGGGATATATGTGGGATACACAGTCAGATATGGGATATGCACTATTTGGAGCGATCATGGCGCTTATAATACTTTCTAGGGTCCATGACAAACAGTTAGACTTATTATCGCGGAGTCAAACTGCTTGAGCGTTAGGCGCAGTCCTGCCCCACGGAACTGTGGCAGTGCTACTTCTTCTCATATGGGCGATAGGCTAGAACGACCCGCCATTCACGGTTGTGGAGTCTCACACTCTGCCAGATAGCATTTTTGATGGCCTTTTTGTTGGACTCGGGTGAAAGATAGATATAGCTCCCTTCCCCTGCTGGATCAGAGACAATCTTCTTGCTGAGTTTTAGCAGGTTTCCGTAGCCTGCATAGATAGGATCGCTGAAAAGCATCCTACCGATCTCTCCCTTATCCTGATCGTAGAGTATCATACTGTCTGGCTGCATAATCCAGAGTTCATAATCATCGGGGATCGTGGTTTTCTTAAGCAGAGAATCGACCAGCAGTTCAGGGCGGATCAAGAGGTTGATAGAGCCTGAGAATCTCTTCTTATTGTCGTAGATTGGACGGGATACAACCACTGCCGTAAAATGTTCGACGGCTGTAAATCCGCTGCTGAGCAGTGGTTCAGGTTTTTTCAGCATGGCCTTGATATGCTTCTGGGAACTTATGTCCGTATTCTCGAAGTTCTTGTATTCACGTGGCTCTACCAGTCGCATTATTCCCTTCGCATCGATAAAAGAGGCTTCGACAATATCGGAGCTCTCATCAAGAAGGGTGTTGAGAAGTCTTCTGATCTCACTTTCTTTTTTGACATCCACCCTACTTTTCTCGATCAATGTTGCCAGTGATTCGTCAATATGGTTCAAACGGTTTTGCAGATCGGGTACAAAGCGATCGAGCGAAAGTTTAAGTTGTGGTGGAGTCACTGCTTTTGCCCCCTCAATCTTGGCAAGGAACATCCACCATTCCATATTTTGCAGTTTCTGGTAATATCCGTGACGGAGGTTGTCCAGCTCATACTGCACGGGTCCGCTTTCCGTTTTTATTGCTTCTGAAATGGCATCATGCAGTGATTCACTCCCCTGTGTGAGAGCATTCATAAAGATAAAATCACTGTCGTTGTCAAGCATCATCATCCCCTCTGAGTTCAGGACAAACCAGGTGTAGTCATAGGGTAAATCAAATTCGCGGTTGAGTTTATCATGCAGCTCATCCAGGAAGATCGAGGCACCAAGTGCACCTGTCACTTTACCATCTGTCGCTATGGGAGCAGCCATCAGAGCTGATTTCTTCCCGGAAGAACGGCTGTAGATAGGATAACCCATCACTGTGTTGTCGGCAAAGAGCGACTTAAAATAACCCCGGTTGCTCAGATTTAGATTGGTGTAGTCAAGTGTTACAGTGTAGTAGTTGCCATCGGGCAGAACATAGAAATAGACCCCCGGCGTAACTTCTTTTAGCTGTTTCAGGTAGTCTTTGATCCCTTCCCAATCGCCGTTTTTAGCCTCAGGAGTAGAGGCGATCAGTTCAAGAGACGATAGTGTATTCATTAACACAGTATCCAGATAGTTCGATGCCGCGTTGAGTGTGGTTTTTGGAACTGCTGTCTGCTGGATTGGAACAGCTTCTGCTGCCAAAGATGCGTTTGCCAAGATGCAAATAAACAGTGTTGAAATGATCTTTTTCATTTTTTCTCCTTCAATCTCTCTCATAACAAAACATTTATGGCCTGTCACTTATTCTCTAGAAACATCATTGAACGATTTAATGTATAACTAACTTATTCTAGCATATTTTTTACTTCAAAATTCAGGTATAAATTTTGAGGTCATTCGATAGCTAAAATTTTTTAGAAACTTACTTTAGAACTATTGTAGTACCTGTACTTTTATCTCACTTAGATGATGTACAGCTGAGAACTAGTGCCTTGAGATGAATATAGAGGAAAATTTGATTCAAGATTACTTTTTCACAAATGCTTCATGCATTTTTTGTATAATTAAATGATAATAACTCACATAAATAAAGGATCTTACATGAAAAAAGCATTTTTGACCGTTGGTACATTAGCATTTTTAGCTTCCCCTTCACTATTTGCAGTAGATGCTATAAAAACACAAACAACGCTTCAAACACAACAAATGTTACAAAATGGTGCAGGTATGGGTGGTAAAAAACAATATAAACATCTATACAAACATCAATATGAGTATCAGGGTACTAACAGTAAACAGCAAGGTGCAGGAACGGGTCAGGGTAAAGGGAATATGACAGGTGGTATGGGTCAAGGCAAAGGCCAAGGTAATATGTCAGGTATGGGCCAAGGCAATAGAGGTGGAAAAGGTATGCAAGGGAATGGTGGTAAAAAAGGTGGAAATGGTATGAGAGGCGGTAAAGGCGGTGGTGGAGGAAAACGGTAATAATATCAGTCTGATACACCTTTCTACATTTATCACACAGCGGCTCTAAGGGTGTTTCTTTAAGAGATGCCCTTTTTTTACTTAGTGATTATATTGTATAAAAGTAACAATAAACAGGTTGAATAGACCCATTAACATCATAGTTATCACAAATGATTTTTCATGTTTTTTCCAACGATTGACATTTATTACTGTTAATAGTACTTTTTTCATTTTCACCCTTCCCCGATTCTTCATTGAAAATATAACATTTTGATGTCATATTTATGTAACATAAATATGAACTATTTGAAATAAAGTGTCAATTGCTAGAGAAGGATATGAATGGATATTATAGTAGTATCACCTTATGGCAGAAAGATGGGTGACATCTTCCTGTCAGGTTTGTTTTAACGTTTTTTGATCTCTGAAACGATGACTCCCCTAAATGCACCTAAAGTGTAGTGACTCGCATTCTCATCAGGATATGATTCATGTATCACTGCTTGTATCTCAGGAGAGATGTTCTCACCGTGACACTTGAGACATGCTGTTTCTGCTATCAATGGTTTATAGTAACGTGTGGCTTCTTTGGTGTTCACTTTTCTTACCATCATCGCTGTGGCTCTTTTATTTTGGATTGAATCCTCAATCTCTTTCATGATTTCAATATCTTTTGTATCAGGCTTATTGATACTATTTCTTGTTCTCAGAGAAGTTCTTCTTACTTTGGCATAGTCCGGTAGCTGTGTATTGACTTCATTGGTAATAAGTTGTGCTTGTGCTGTACAAAAACCAATGGCACTCAAACCACTCGGATCCGCCTGAAGTTGTGCTTTCAGTTGACTTTTAAGTGTCCCTCCAAGCATCTTGATATACTTGATACCTTCTTGTGTTTGACTTAGAGCTTGCGTACCATGGTTCTGTGATGCATGTATACCTGCAGTACACACTAAAGATGCAATAAATAGTTGTAATTTCATAGAGATACCTTTTAGTTTGGGATATTTTTAAATTCTACTCAAATAATCTTTGTGGCAGTTAAAAAAATATACTGCTTCCCTGTCAGTGTGACTCTGAACTTCTTCTGCTGCAGGTACTTTTTGCAAAAAATGATATCATTAAAAAGCAGTGACATTTCACTCATTGCATAATTGGGTGCCTTGGCCCCATAGATCATCTCTCCACCTATCCATCTACTGTTTGGAAAACCTAAGATGATAGCGGCATCTTTTTCAAGATAGTTTTGCACCAATGACATAAAAAAAGGCTTGAAATTGATACTTGGACTTTGCAATGTTCCTATGCTTACAAGTAGATCGAATTTCCCTAGATTTAAACGCTCTAAGTCATTGATATCATGTGTATGAAATGTCACATTCTCTTCAGGAAAACATTTTTCAGCATAGGTAATAGCAGATTTTGAGTGGTCAATACCTACAAGCTTCATTTTTTCATAGGTGAGTGTATCTAAACTATTTTTGATGATCTTGAACTCATCTCCTGTATTGATACCAAGGTTCAGGATTGATCTTCTTTGAGTGAGCCTGGCATTTTTCAGGGCTTGAGTATAGTAGTAAAGAAATGCTGGCTCTTCCATTTTTTGTATTTGAGAAAAATGTGACTCCACACCATATTTCTCTTCTTTGGAACTTGGGGATTCACTATGAAAAGAGCGTTGTGTCTCTAGCTTTTTAAAATGGAGTTTTACTAGAGGATAGGTACTTTTTGTAGGAGTCATCATTTTGCACATTAAAAGTTCTGCCAGGTCTGTCCATGATTTGTAGCCCCGATAAACATAGCTTTCTCCTGCTATCTCTAATATCTTACCGGCATACCCTTCTCCAAGATCTGGATCAACTGTTTCAAAGCTGATATATTCCCCTGCTTCACATGCCTTTGACTTTACACTGAGTATTGTGAGGATATCTTGCATTGATTGGGTGGTAAATATCAAATGAATACTCCGTATTTGAATATAATATTATTTAGTATTAGGGTAATGTTGGCTTGTAATGGGGTATTTTATCATAGATGTTTGAAAGGTGAGTTTGTATGTTATATGATGACCCATTTCCACAAAAAGTGGGAATGGGTTGGACAAGCATCAATTATATATCTCGTCTCTTCATTGACTCTAGACTGTTTCTTGTCTCCTTATAGCTATAGATTTCTCTTGTTAGCCAAAGGTGACACAGGCTTGAGTATGATGTATCGTTTTATGTAAAAGAAACTCTTTTCTACTGATAGCGCCATCGTTATCGGCATCTATCTCTGTAAATGAATGGGCTTCTCCTGCATTCTTAAGCATTCGACCTTCTGCGGCCCTCTGTTCCATACGAATAGTACGGGCTTTTTCCAATTCACTTTGGGTGATCTTGCCATCATTGTTAAGATCAAATTCGGAAAACCTAGGTTGATCTATAGCCCATACACCCGAAGCGAACAGTGCTATGATTATTAGCTTTTTCATGGTTTTTTCCTATGAAATTGGATTTATTTTCTCTGTATCAGAAAATTATCCTACTCTATCACTTTAGTGTGTAAAGTATGTGTATTGAAGAGGATAATATGGTAAAAGATATTGAAGAAAATATTGTTTATATCTGCTATTCCCACCACTCTGTGGGAATAAACAGTATATATATCTATTAATATGTAGAAGTGTTAAGATTAGGGACAATTTCCTGACGGACAATTTCCTCTGTTTTTCATTCTCTGAGTTTGGTGTACATTGAATTCCTCCTGGCTGATGACTCCATCCTTATTAGTATCGATCTCTGCAAAGCTGGATGCATTTCTCATCATACTTTTTCTTTGTCCCATACCTGTGCTTGGACAATTTCCAGTACATTTTTTCATCTGTTCTGTTTGATGTATCTGGAACTCTTCTTTGTTTAATGCACCGTCGTTGTTTTTATCCATATCGGAAAATGCCGGAGCCTTTCCTGCATTTCTCAACATTTTACCCTCTTTGGCTTTCTGGCTCATACGTTTTGCACGTGCTTCTTCCAATTCGCTTTGGGTGATCTTGCCATCATTGTTAAGATCATATTCTTCAAACGTTGGCTGCATAATATGTTTACAACAGTTACGCTTACTCGTCATACCCATACCTTTCCCCATACCGTTTGTCCTCATATATTTTTGTCGTTCTTCAGGAGTCATACTCTGCATACGTTTTTGCATCTCTTGCTGGAAAGCAGGACGATCATCCACAGGTACACTTCCTCGCATGTTCATCATCTCTTCTGTACTCATATTGGAAAAATCTGCAGCCCACGCTACTGAAGCCAATAGTCCAATCATTATTATATTTTTCATTTATTTGTTCCTTTCATTCCTTGGGTTTGTTTTTTTCTATTAGAATGTGACAATATTGTACTCTATTTTATATGTATTATTTGTGAAATTGATGAGGGGTTTATGCGATTTTTTGTTATGATGTTGATTATTTTAGAAGGAATCTTCAGTGTCAAAGTATGATCTCATCGTAGTAGGTTCCGGGGCAGCAGGTATGATGGCTGCCATTACTGCTGCACGTGCAGGCAACTCTGTACTGCTTTTGGAAAAACTCTCCAAGATAGGCGCAAAACTCAAAGCCACAGGTGGTGGACGCTGCAACCTGACCAACACACTTTCAAATGAAGATTTTATGGCACGTTTTGGACGGGACGGACGTTTTATGACCCCCGCTCTGGAAGCTTTGGACCATAAAGCACTGATGACATTTTTTAAAGAGATTGGTGTGGAGAGCCATGCTCCCGATGGATATAGGGTTTTCCCTGTAACCCATAGCTCTTCTACGATCATACATGCAATGGAAAAGGAGATGCAACACCTTGGTGTAAAAGTATTGTGCTCACAAAAAGTTGAGACATTGGAGCATGATGGTGAGAAGGTTACCGGTGTTAAGACAGTTACAGATACATTCATAGGTGATAATATTGTGATCGCTACAGGCGGGTTGGGTTATCCTGTATTGGGAGCTGAGGGTGACGGTTACCCCATAGCAAAATCTGTAGGACATAAAGTAACCGAACTCTACCCTGCTATGATGCCACTTAAAACAAAAGAGACCTGGGTAGAAAACTGTAGGGCAGATACCATTGCAAAGGTCGCTATGCATGTTAATATGAAAAAATATAAAAGACTCTCTGCCAAAGGAGATCTCATCTTTACCAAAGGTGGTATACGCGGTCCGGTGGTCCTTGATTTCTCCAGAGAGATCACTCCTCTTTTGAGTAAATTTGATGAAGTGCCTATACTCGCAAACTTTACCAAAGGGATGAATGAAGAGCAGATCCGTGACCATTTCAAGCAGGAACTGCTCAAAGATCCTCACCGTAACACACTACAACTGCTTCAAACCCTCCTTCCTGAGTCTGTCAGTTTGGAACTCTGCAAACTTGCTGAAGTTGACCCTGCTCTGGCTTTGGGTAAGCAGGCGGGTTCGGCAAGAGATAGACTCATCAGACTTCTGGCATGGACGCCGCTTACCATAAATGGACATGATGGTTTTAAAATGGCTATGATCACCCGTGGGGGCATCCATCTCAAGGAGATTGATCCTTATACCATGCAAAGTAAGAAAATAAAGGGACTCTATTTCTGCGGGGAGATCATGAATCTTGATGGCCCCTGTGGCGGATATAATCTACAATGGTCATTTGCCAGTGGATATTTGGCAGGTATGTTAAGATCATAGAACATTAAAATGTCTCAATGTGTAAGCCTCTCCAAGAAGAAAATAGGAAACCTTATAAAATTATATATTTTATAAGGTTTTGAAAATAAGACTATTAGAAGAAGTCTTAAATTATCTCTAAATTCTGGTTTATATAGATTACAGTTTCTGCTTTGAACTGTAATGTCCACACTGAAATTTGCTAAATGGGCTTTACGTGGCAGTTTCCTGTTCGGTATCACAACACTATTCTTTCTCTTCCTCAACGCTCAAAGAAAGCGGCTTTGAGTGCTTCGCGCACCTCCGACAGCCGCCTTGCGAACCGATCGCGATCATGTTTGGATTCGATGCTGCGATCGGCCAGATCGGCAATATACTGCACCTGTTCGTCGAGTGCGCGTAAGTGACTCAGTCTAACCGTGCGACTGGCGATGGTACCGATGGCGCTGAGCATTCGCGCCATAATGGCGACGTTGCCTGTGGCACTAGCCCGAATCTGATCGAACGCCTCAGCCAACATACCCTCAAAGGTTGGAACGATGGCGATCAGGCGCAACGTTTCTCCCTCGTAACGGTTCGATGGCGGGAATTGCCGACAAGATAGCGAGGTCAGAATCGCTGTCAAATAATCCACACACATCACCGCCGTCGAGGTGTCATTAACACCGGGCGAAAGTGCCTTTAAGGCCATATCCACAATTTGCCTGATACCGAAAGCAGGATCTTGTTCAACCGTACGATGACGATTAATACTATAAGCCTCATTCAGGGTAGCAATCGTCTCCTGATCTGGTGGGTACGTCAGGGCGAGTGATACCAGTGCAGTATCTTGCACAACGAACGCTCCGATGCCGTGCTCCATCCGCACAATAGTTCTCCTGTCCTTCGCCAGGCTCAGGATAGCGTCATGATCTACGTTTTGTATATAGCCGCTCACCTTTGCCGGGACCGCGTACCAGGTTTTCTCATCCAGAGATGGAAGGAGTCGCTCGTTTTTTTCATCCTCGGCTTTATCGGCGGTGGTGTCCCGTTTTTCCGGGAAAAACCGACTAATGGATGCGTTGGTTTCATGCGCAACAGAGGCTATAATGCTGGAAGCCTGAATCGACGAGGCGATGTGATGAATGAAAAAAATGAGGACGGCAATGCCAGAAAACACCAGAACAAATGCGAAAAATACCGCTAGGCTAGGCACAAATGGCGCATCGCCAGTGCGTATAGCGTGCATCACAATCAAACAATAGACAAAAATTCCTGCAAAGGTCCCCAGCGTGACCTGTGTGACATGACTGCGCATGAAGTTCCGCAGAATGCGAGAGGTGTATTGGCTCGAAGCCAGCGCAAGTGCCAGCAGAGTCATGGAGAACGTGATGCCCATAACGGTCATCATCGAACCGGCAAGCGTTGATAACATATCGCGCGCGCCATCCGCCCCGACCCCAAATATCCGTGGCCACTGGGACAGCCATTGGTCACTCACGGAGTAGTCTATTTGAATCAACACTACCGCGTAAACAACGCTGCTTAGGACGATCAAAAAAGGTAAAAACCAGAAGCTCGATCGTAGATTAGCCCAAAACTGTATTAACTTATTCATGATAAGGTATGTGCCAACAACAAAACTGACAGCGCCAGTAATGTAGAATGTCATTATCTTCTCTGTATCTGAACCTGTCGTTATTTGTGAACCGACAAAACCAGATAATTGATACCCCCATAATGCAAGGCCAAGACCTATAGCCACTAGACCAATACCAATAATTTTCATTGTAGTTCCTGAAGCCATTGTTATGTTAAACCCCCATCGTTGAAAGAGACTAAATATTTTTATATCGTAGCTAACAGTTTAATTAACGAGACCCATTGTCTCATAATACATTCTTATACCTATAGTGTACCTAAAAATTTACTTGTTATTAAGATCACCATCTCTTATCTTTTGTGTTGAATATGTAAACATAAGCTACTCAAATATGACGTAATGTTCTATTCACAATAAAAAAGATTTGATTTAAAAATTTAAGTAGATCGTATTGTAGAGTAATTCTATTATGCGTTAGATCGGAGAACTTGGATTAGAATCTAGTTCTCCTGATTGTTAAAAGGGTGTTTATCTATTTTGTGTCTTCGTAATATCCAACACCCGCACCTATAGCTGTACCAACGGCTGCTGATTTAAGTACTGAACGTCCAGATACGGCACCAACTACTGCTCCAGTACCGGCTCCGATCAGAGCACCTTTTTGTGTTTTTGGGCCAGGCTGAGCACATCCCGACATCAATCCTACAACTGAAACAGCAACTAACATCTTTTTAAAGTTTATACTTTTCATCATTGTTCTCCTATTAGTTTAGATTAACTTATTATATCATTAATTTTTCTTCATTATCAAATCTTGAGTAAGTTATGTAGTCAGTCTTTAATTTCATTTTGGCTAACTATCAAATGAATGCCTGATCTACCTACTTATTCAAAAATACTCTATTTAGCTTCGTCTGTTTCCAAAAAGCAAGATCAATCCACCTAATACTATGGCACCAGCACCAGCCCAAACTGGAATCTGTACCGTCTGTTTTTCTTCTACCGTCATCTCGACTGGTCCTACCTTGATCGCATCTGTATCCTTAGTGTAGCTGAAACTGCTGTACGCTAAACCTAATGCACCGGCTATGATCAGTATGATCCCAAAAATTTTGATTGCATTCATTTTACTTCCTTTTTGATTTGATTCCCTGCCAGATACAAGTAACTAAAAAATAGAAACCAGGTGTTCTGTGCAGAGCTATTTTTGACTCTTTAGAGTATACGACGACCTTGAATAACACGAATCACAATCACCACAATTGCGATGACTAGAAGAATATGGATGAATCCGCCCATAGTATATGAGCTGACAAGCCCAAGAGCCCAAAGTATAATTAGAATAATTGCAATCGTTTCAAGCATTTTATTTTCCTTTTTTTATAGAATATTATGAAAGTGTGTATTGCCTGTGTAGTGAATTCTAGTGAGTAAACTAGATGAGTCGTAGTATAGGCGTAGCAAGACGAAATAATTTTGCTCAGACCGTTGGTTAGGGTTTTGTTTTTTATGGCTGTCTTCCTAGATCAGTTAACTTTGGTTCACATTTCTAGTATATGACCAATAATACCTTTAAAAAAAACACCAAAATCTTTCTCTGAGGGGGTTGACCTTATTTTTTAGAAGAGTTAATATAACTCCTGGTTGCCAATAATAGTTTAACAGCTGTTATCATTTTTCTTCTTGTGTCATTTTCTGGTAAGCACCCAAACCGATGACTAGCATCACAGCAGTTAATAGTAAAAAGGTTGGATACACCAATAAACTGATATCTTTTTTCGCTGCGGAAAAAACGAATACCAAAGCCTCAAGCGTGACGGCGATAATAATAATGATAAGAAATTTGACTAAGATCACTCTCTGTTTCTGAACCGTCTCTTCGCCATGGACTTTGAACACTTCCTCCTCCATCAAAAATCTCGACACATCAAAGATGGCTGTTCCAATCACAATGAAGCCGACTGCATCTAGAAGGGCTTTGGTAAGTAACATTTTCTCGTGCAGTGAAGCCCAAATATCATAGAGCGCATAAACAATCATCGTGAGGCTGATAATTCCAAGTGATAAACTGATAAGACCATACACGGTTCGACTAATTCTTTCAGTAATAAGTTTTGAGGTATTCATAATGACTCCTTGGTCTTGATTTGTATCTTAACTCATCATTATTTATTAACGGAATACAATGTCTGATTATAACGTAATATTTGCATTAGGAGTCAATTAAAAGTGCTCCCTAATTTATCAAATAAACCATCAAAAGGAAAATTACTCCTTCCATTGAAGAGTTAAAAATATGTAAATAAATATATTTCTAAAATGGTTAACTGATTCAAAACGTTATAATCTAACATATCTTATAACGTTTCTCGCTGTAGCGACGTTTGCAAGGTAAAATATTTTTCCCTCCAATAGAAAACCTTATAAAAAGTTCTAAAATGTGATGTTTTATAATGAAAATCATACAAAAAACCATATAGTGTAATTTCCAATAAAAGTGTATACTTCCATCATGAAACTTAGAGTAGGTACCTTTAACCTTTATCAATTTGTCGAGCCGCCTTTTGCATGCTATACACGCAAAGGCAAGTACAACCAAAGACAGTGGCTTGAAAAAACGTTGTGGATAAAAAAGCAAATACTTCGTATGGATTGTGACATCATAGGGTTTCAAGAGGTCTTCTCTAAAAAGGTCTTGGAGACACTTGTAAAAGAGTTGGGCTTTGAGTACTTTGCAACCGTCGATGATGCTAAGCTAAGTGAAACAACACCACATAAATACACAACTACCACCGTTGCCATAGCCTCCAAACACCCTATATCAAACATACAAGGTGTTAATCTACATGCTCCCAGTCTGGAAAAGCACCATTTTAAAGATGAGTTTGCATTTTCCAGAGTCCCCATAAAAGCAACGCTCTCACTGCCAAACGGGCAAGCGCTTTTGGTCTACGTATGCCATCTTAAATCAAACAGGCTAAACGCGTTTGAATATGTTTTTAAAAAAGAGGATACCTTGGCACAGAAAAAAGAGCGTGTCTTTAAACTATTGGAAGAGAAGCGATCTAGCGCCCTAAAGCAGAGATTGTGTGAGGCATCTTCACTGTTCTATGACATTCAAAGTTCACGACATACACCTGCCCTGCTCTTGTGTGACCTGAACGATAAGGAGTATTCCCTGACCATTGAAGCACTCACCAACCCGTCCTACCATGATGATACAAGTGAGGATACTCCTCTTTTATATGATGCAAGTTACCAATACAAAGAAAAGGTATATAACCCTCACCCGGAACAAAAAAAGCCAAAACGAACACCTACGAGTTACTTTAAAAACAAGGGGAATGTGCTTGATTATATTTTTATTTCAGAGCATTTTCACAAAGAGAACTCACAAAAGGTAGGAACAGTCACCGACTACCATGTTTTGGATGCGCACTTACAAACATATAAAGATGGCTCCCTCATCCAAAGTGACCATGCACAGGTGGTGTGTGAGTTGACTTTGGATGCCTAAATGTAGTTCCTAAGTCTATAGATGTTTGTTTAAAATATCGATATAGTGGTCGATATACTTCTGCTTTTCTTTACGTCTATACTGCATGACCCATCTTGGATGGGGCACTACTTCTATACTTTCAAAACATCGGTGCATTTTGTTAAACGCTTCAAGATACTTGAGGTTTTTGCCTGTGCCTACGCAGATGATCTTTGGCTTGGCTTGAGGAATGGAGATCTGTTGTAAAAGTGTTTGGGTAATGTAGGGCTCGAGGCTTGCGAGGGTCTCTTTATCATCATAGTAGTTATAGTTCTTCCCCTCTTTGAGCAGACCAAGAGGCATCGTGGTCGTAAAGAAAAAATCACCGTAAAACTTCTCTACACCGCCATAGGCTTCTATGACCTCGAACATAAAAGCTGCACTCAGTTCTATACGTTTATCAAAATCATTGGCTATATCGCATATCTGCTCTAAATGATAGGCATCACTGAACCCTACTCCCGTCACACCTGAACCTAGCCTGCCCGGGTTAATACCTATGAGATAGGTACGCGGATTTGTATCGTTGTAGTATTTGTTAAAAAAAGTCTCCATCATCTCTCTGGTTTGCGGGTTATCGAAAGGATAGATCACCTCTATCCCTTTGGGAAGAGAGGGTTCTTTTGACAAGGTAAAATAAAAATCTAGTATCTGTTGGGCAAACGTATACATATTTGAGCCTTACTTTTATAAAAATTATAGCTTTGAATACATAAAGAAACAACGCTTTTATTTTAAGATTCAACCATTATGCACTTCATTAGGACATTCTAGACTATTATGGTAAAATTCCGACCATAATTAAAGCAAGGAATTGATGTGTTTAACATTCAAAACTATTCGAAACAAAACATTAAAAATGACATTCTTTCGGGTGCATTGGTCGCTGTTGCCCTTGTACCTGAAGCGATAGCATTTTCATTTATTGCCGGTGTCTCTCCGGTGGTCGGGCTTTACGGGGCATTTATCATCGGGCTTATTACTGCACTTCTTGGGGGTAAGCCGGGAATGATCTCTGGTGCTACAGGTTCTGTGGCAGTGGTATTTGTAGGACTCGGTCTTTCTGTTAGATCTATGTACCCTGAGCTTGATACGGAAGCTTTTAGCATGATGGTACTGCATTACATCCTATTGACATCCATTATAGCTGGACTCATACAGATAGCGATCGGTGTATTGAAGATGGGTAAGTTCATTCGTCTTGTGCCGCAGCCTGCCCTCTTTGGTTTTGTGAATGGTCTTGCTATTGTTATAGCCATGGCACAGCTTCCTTTCCTTGCACCTCAAAATATGGAACAATATACCAACTGGATAGATATCGTCTTTGCAAGTTTTACAGAAAACTATGTAATGTATATGATTGTGGCTGTGACAATGCTAACAATGCATTTTTTACCTAAGTTCAGTAAAGCTGTCCCTGCAGGACTTGTAGCGATCGTTGTACTGACGCTGATCACGTATTTTATGCACATCGATACGAAAGTGGTTGGTAACCTTGCAGACCTTTCCAATGTTTCTCTGCCTTCGTTCGTAATGCCTCTCACTGAACTCTTTACATGGGAATCCATGGCTGTGATCTTGCCAACTGCACTGATTGTTGCACTGGTCGGACTTATAGAGTCTTTATTGACCCTCTCTGTACTCGATGAGATGGGTGGAGAGCGTGGTTCAGGAAACAAAGAGTGTATCGCTCTTGGTATCGGGAACTCTACTTCGGGACTCTTTGGGGGTATGGCAGGATGTGCGATGATAGGCCAATCGGTCATCAACTTTACCTCTGGTGGTCTGGGCCGTCTTTCTTCCTTTACTGCAGCTGTACTGCTTATCATTCTTGTGGTGAGTTTTTCGCATATCATTGCAGTTATCCCTATAGCAGTGCTTGTGGGTATCATGTTTATGGTAAGTATTGGTACTTTTGAGTTCTCTTCTATTAAACGTATCACGCATATGCCTCGTTCAGATGCATTTGTATTGATTGTAGTGACCATCATCACGGTACTTGAGGATCTTGCAGTAGCAGTGATCGCAGGTATTATTATCTCTGCACTGGTATTTGCATGGGAACATGCCAAGATCTTTGCACGTACTTCTACCGATGATAAGGGTAAAAAGATCTACACACTTGAGGGACCGCTATTCTTTGCTTCGGTGACTTCATTTAATGAACAGTTTGATATAGAAAATGATCCAGACACTGTTGTTATAGACTTCAAGGATGCCAGAGTTATGGATAGTTCCGGTGCAGAAGCCATAGATAGCATCACGGACAAATACAAACAAGCAGGAAAAAAACTTACACTTAGACACCTTTCCAAAGACTGTAAAAGTTTGTTAAAAACGGCTGGACCTTTCTGTACCTATGAAGAGGATGACCCGACCTATAAAGTCGCAGCCAATATATAAATGATCTTATGACATGCCAGCATCTTTCAAGAGATAGAAAATGCTGGCATCTTTTTTTGCGTTACACACTCTTTCCATACTCTCTATACTATTATATAGCATTATCAGTACTCTAGTATTTACTAAAGGAAAAGGATGTTTTATAAATACTGTACATTTGTATTAGTGATTAGCTCTCTCCTCTTGGCAGAAGAGATTGGACTGGAGTATGAAGGTATACCAGTAAAAACCATGGATGCAGCAGGTAAGAATGTATACACCGTTGTAAAACGTGAGATCCCGGAAGCGTGTAAAAAAATACCTATCAATAATATAATGCTATGGACAGGAAACTACGCCCATCCTAATGTACCTGAAGTATGCAAATCTACTTTCGTACATACTGTTGGTGGTCATATATACCCTATGTATCTAGATACAGATATCACTACCTATGGTGAACTGGAAGTGTTGGCTTTTGTCAAACAGATGCAGACAGATGATTCACTGATGCTTATAGACGTTTGTAAAAAAGAGTTCTATCATTATCGGACCATCCCCGGAGCAGTCAATATGCCTTTTAATCACTTTAAAGATCCAACAAACTATGTGTTTGAATTTGAACAGCATATGAAAGATCTAGGCGTTTCTGTGAATGATGAAAATGATAGTTTGGACTTTACTCATGCCAAAACGATCACTCTCTTTTGTAATGGACCCTGGTGCAGCCTATCTGTAACAGCAATTCTGGCTTTACTTGATATAGGGTATCCTCCTGAAAAGATTAAGTGGTACCGTGGAGGATTGCAGGAATGGTTGGCAGCAGGCATGACTTCTACAAGAAAATGATTTTACAAAGTGTAGCCTTAGACTTCATTACACACATTTTCTACACACACTATGTTATGGTCATTCAAAAAAGGATGTATCATGTTTTATAAAATGACAATCATCTCATTACTTTTAACTTCTTCCATAATGGCTGGAAATAATGGTTTTGAATATGAGGGAATACCTGTAAAAATGGTCGATATAAACGGTAAGATAAAAGAGTTTATTGTAAAACGTGATATTCCCGAAGAGTGCATAAAAGTGCCTATCACGAATAAGATGTTATGGACCGGAAACTATGCCAATGCAAAAGTACCTGAAGCATGTAAATCTACCTATGTGAGTACGAAAGGTAAGATCCTTCCTATGCAGTTGCATGAAGATATAGATACCTATGGAGAATTAGAAGTTTTGGCCTTTATGAAAGAGATGCAAGAAAATGATTCGATGATGCTAATAGATGGCCGTAAACAGGTATGGTATGATTATCGTACAATTCCGGGTGCTATCAATATGCCTTTTCATCATTTCAAAGAACGAAAAAGTTTCGAATTCGAATTTGAACATGAAATAAGGAGATTGGGTGTAAAGATAAATGAGGATGATACATTTGACTTTACAAAAGCAAAAACCATTACAATATTTTGTAATGGCCCATGGTGTAGCCAATCCGTCGCAATGATCATAGCCCTTCTTGACATAGGATATCCGCCTGAAAAGATCAAGTGGTACCGCGGGGGTATGCAAACATGGTTAGCTGCAGGTATGACCTCCACAAGGGATTAGAAAACTTTTCAGAGAATGATTCTCTAAGATATAATTATAAAATAAACTTAATTAATATTATAAACTATACATATAATATACACTCATTTCCTATACTTCATGTAAAACTCACAAATGAAAATCATAAATAAAAAAGGAAAAAATATGTTTAAAACCATTCTTTTATGTATTGTCTTGATCTCTTTTTCCAAAGGAGATGATAGCACCTTACAACTTAATCGTGTAGTTACTGAGCATATCAATAATAAAGGTGAGAGAAAACCTATTATAGTCAAGCGTGATATTGACCCTATATGTAAAAATATCCATATAAGTAATGAAGTGATTTGGCAGGGAAACTATGCTAATTCGAAAGTTCCTGAAGCATGTAAGTCTACTTTTGTTACCTGTGCCGGACAAACAATATTTCCAATGCAGTTACATAAAAAGATAGAAACCTATGGGGAAGTAGAAGTGATGGAGTTTATCAAACAAATGCAAGAGAGTGAGTCTATGCTTTTGATTGACACACGTGCTGGAAAGTGGTATACATATCGTACCATACCAGGCGCGATCAATATCTATTATAAATATATCATGAAGCCCCATATTTTTCAGGATGACTATGAAGCATCCATGGATATGCTCGGTGTTATTGGCAATAAAAAGCCTTTTGATTTTTACAAGGCCAAAACAATTTTACTATTTTGTAACGGGGCATGGTGTAGCCAATCTCCCAAAATGGTCAAATCCTTGCTGGCTCTGGGCTATCCTCCAGAAAAGATCAAATGGTACAGAGGCGGCATGGAGGACTGGCTGGGGTTAAGTATGAGCACTACCAACAAGTATAAAGCAAGACTTTAGTGCAGGGATTTAAAGAAAGAATATCCCTGCAATCAGAAATAAAAAGGGTAGAATCCCTAACAAAAAGATCTTTTTTTGGGTTTTAACTGTTTTAAAGATACCCCAGAAAAAAAGGATCACACTTAAGACAAAGAGTATGAGAATGATACTGTTTGTCATGTTTATTTATCTAACTCTTCTTTTCCCAGTTTATCTACCATCTTGATACTATCTAAAGCATTATTGAGTATCTTTTTCGTTGATGTTAGAGGTTTCATATGAAGGTTTGTCTGTTTTTTATCGAGACTTTCATCCATGAGTACATCCATGACCTCTTTTTCAAGCTCTTTGATGATCTCATTGATCTTATTTTCTATAAAATCTATATTCATATTATTTAGTATGTCCTTATTTTGCTTTCGGTCTGAAGATCTTTATAACGTCTTCATTTGCTTCTATGAAAGAGCCTCCGATAAGGTCTATACAGTATGGAACAGCAGGGAAAACAGCATCCAAACACTCACGGATAGACTTTGGTTTTCCCGGTAGATTAATGATCAGTGAACTGTGGCAGATACCAGCCGTCTGGCGTGAAAGTATGGCTGTTGGGACATACTGTAGACTCACTGCTCTCATCTGTTCTCCAAATCCAGGAAGAAGTTTTTGACAGACATTTTCTGTCGCTTCGGTCGTCACATCTCTCTTGGCTGGGCCTGTTCCGCCGGTAGTCACTATTAGATCACACTTTTTATCCCTTGCAAGTTCTATCAGTGTTGTCTCGATAAGGCTCTGTTCATCAGGTATACATCTGTATTCATACTCACATTCATTGAGCAAGTACTCTTTCATTGTATCCATGATAGCCACCCCTGAGATATCTTCATAGATACCTTGTGACGCTCTGTCGCTTGTAGTAACAACACCTATTTTTATCTTATCCATATACAATCCTATTGTTTTATTACGCAGATTATAGCAAAACTCTTTTAATACAATTTTGGTGCTTCTTCTTAGCGCTAATCGATCTTCATCAAGAGTTTGTCTAGGTATGAAGTACTTAGGATGCGTTTGATATAGCCTAGAAGATATGTGGCTTTTGTAATATAGTAACGGGGTTTTGGACGGTCTGCCAATATAATTTTGTGGACCACTGCAGCAACCGACTCAGGCCCCTCTTTAAACGGTACTTTCTGTTGTGTTCTCTCTTTAAGACTGCGATGGTATTTCTCCTTGAAGACGGAATGTTCTATATCAACATTCTCTGCAAGTTTTTCTACGGCTGTTTGTCTAAAATGGCTTATGATGGGGCCAGTATTAAGAAGTACAGGATAGATGTTCGTATCCTGAAGTTCAAGTCGAAGCGTATCTGTAAGCCCCTCTATGGCGTATTTACTTGCATTGTAGGCACCTCGCCCAAAAAGAGAGATGATGCCGAGTACAGAACTGTGCTGAATGATCTTCCCATACCCCTGCTTTCTCATTACAGGAATGATCTGTCTTGTACATTCATGCAACCCAAACACATTGGTTTCAAACTGTTCTCGCAGTACAGGGACTGTAATGTCTTCTACCGCACCTGGTTGCCCATAGCCGGCATTGTTGAACCAGACATCTATCTTTCCATCTAGTTCAAGTACTTTGTTGATCACTGCTGTGATCTCATCAGGGTGTCTGACATCCAGTTGCATGGCATGTTCAAAGCCCAGTGCTTTTAACATCTCTACATCTTTTGTATCTCTTGCGGTAGGATATACTTTGATAAATTTGTCTTGGAGATATTTTGCAGTTTCAAGTCCGATACCTGTACTGCATCCTGTGATGACGATATTGGTCACTGTTTTATCCTTCTATATACTTTTTGAGTATTTCGGTATTGACGTTCTGACCCCGTATGTGCTCTTTGGCAAACTCTACGATCATCCCATGAAAACGTGCATAAAGGGTATGTCGTGTCAATGCCTTGCCAAACATTTGGGTTATTTTATCAAAGTTTGCTTCGATCCCCTCTTGCATCCATGCCTGTATTTGCATATAGTTCTCAAAACTGTAGCCCAAAGCATTAAGGAGTCTGGCTGTATAGCTGTCGACAACAAAAACTTCACGTCCGCATCCGTAACAAAGGATGGAATCCGCACTCTCCATGCCTATCCCTTTTTGTTCAAGCAGCCATTCCCTGCTTACTTCATTTTGAAATTTTTCAAAGGTATGAAAGTCATGGAGTATATTTTGACAAAGTTGTTGAAGCCTCTGGGCTTTGGTATTGTAAAAACCACTGGGTTTTATGAGTGTAGAGATCTGCCCTGATTCTGCTTTACTAAGTGCTTCCAGTGACATCAGACCAGCTTCTTTTAAATTGGCCAGTGATGCCTCTACCTTCTCCCATTTTGTCTGCTGCGTCAAGATCGCACCGATAATGACTTCAAAGGTACAGCTTTTGGGCCACCAGAGGGGATCTCTGTTCGTTTTGGGATAGCCCATGTTTTGAAGGGCACACAGCAGATCATAACTACTTTGCAAACGATACCCTTACTTGTCTGTAGAGCGCTGTTGTAGATAATCTTTCAAGATCACACTGTGGTCAAAGACCAATTGATCCATGGGTATCTCTTCCAATGCGTAAACTTTTGCCTCTTTGGCATCATCTCCGCCTTTGGGTTGACCTTGAGACTTTGTTATGAAAACAATACTTGCCGTATGAAACCTTGGGTCACGATCAGGATCAGAATAGACACCAAGCAGTTTGCTTATCTCTACCTCCAGGTTGGTTTCCTCTTGCATCTCCCGCCATAAAGCATCTTCTACACGCTCACCCACATCCACAAAACCACCAGGCAGAGCCAACCCCCTTGGATCATTTTTACGCTCAATAAGTATAATACCCTTAAATCTATCTCCCTCATACAACTCTATAATACCATCCGTAGTAAGATGGGGTGTTTTAGGCGTAAAAGGCATAGAAGGTGATTGTTGTATCTTAAGCAGTGCAACAGCTTGTGCCAGAGAAAGAAAAAACGTAGCAGTAAGAAGTCCAAGAGAAACGGCTGACCTGAAGGCTTCACTGGCTTGCAGCAGAAAATACGAGTGTATCATTACAGCGAAGAGTCCACCAGCAACCAATAACCATGAAAAAACAATACCGACTGCACGTCCTTGTAAGAGTGCCAGATAACCATAAAGAACCAACCCTACTAAGAGTAAATTGAGGATCAGAAATAACTGAATGCCACCCGGCATCCCGAACAGTTCCCACTCATGCCAGTAAGCAGAGTCAATCTCATGGGTAATGAGAACAGCTGCATTCAGAAGGTAGAGCCATATAATAATGGGCTTTACTTTCATTCATTCTCCTTTTAATCTACTTTTTCTTTTGTAATTTTTGCCTTTACCTCGTTCCACCTCTCCGCAGATGGAATACATAGGTAATTTTAACATAATCCTCACATAATAAGTCTACCAAAACCTATTAATTTCCATTAACCACTTTCCCTCATTATAATCTCTGGTACTAGAATATATCTTCTTTTACATAGACACGTAATACACTCTGCATTAATTTACCAACTGGATATATTCTTTATGGACACGGGTTATGCGGGGCACTTGAATTATGATATAATTTATTGATCCTTTAGTAAAGAAAGTAGGTAAAAAATGAAGCTTCGTATCAATACTGAAGATATCATTCAAATAGCTATAGGTGCATTTGCCCTTGCCGTGCCGATCTCTTTTACAGAAGAAGCATGGAAGATGAGTGTGACTTTACCATTTTATAACCTCTTGTTGGTTTTTATACTTTCTGTGACTTTTTTAGGATTTTATGCCTACTACAGTGTCTTCCAAAAGCAGGTATCAAAGCGCTACGATATATTCATCTTACGTATTTTTATTGCCTACTTTATCTCTGCCCTGGTAGTAGTTTTAGTTTTACTGGCTTTAAATAAGTTACCCGTTATAGATGAGCCCCTCATAGCGTTAAAAAGATTAATATTAATTACTATGCCTGCATCAATGGGCGCCATTGTTGTAGACAGTTTCAATAAGGAATGATCTAAAAAGGAGAAAGTATATGGAACGGGATCTTACGATTGAAAACTCTATGCTATCTGATAGAGTATTAGGCTTTTCTATAGGTATCGGGCCTTTATTTATTACGGATTTTCGGCAATTTCAGGGATCGGTAGTTTCAATATGACAGAACATATACTCCTTACATTAGCATTGGTCAGCTTTTTTGGTATCTTGAGCCAGTGGCTCTCCTGGTACATTAAACAGCCATCGATCATTTTTCTGCTTCTGTTTGGTATAGTGATCGGACCGGTGGCAGGACTGTTTGATCCGGATGCAGTGTTGGGTGAACTTCTTTTCCCTTTTGTCTCTATGGGAGTTGCTATTATACTTTTTGAAGGTGGCTTGACACTTCGTTTTCATGAGATCAAAGGTTTGACCAGACCGCTTTATATGCTTCTTACAGTTGGTTTGGTAGTCACATGGGCCATAGTGGCTCTGGCTACACATCTATTGGTAGGACTTTCATGGGAAATCTCCATACTCTTTGGTGCACTGATGACGGTAACAGGACCAACGGTCATTAAGCCGCTGCTCAGAACGGTACGTCCTTATGCCGACCTTGCCAATATCCTTCACTGGGAAGGTGTGATCCTGGATGTAGCTGTAGCGATCCTGATAGTCCTTGTCTATAAGACTATTACCCTGCAGCATTCTGGAACAATGATTCCACTTTCCCTGGCTTATATTGTTGCTACAGGTATGATCAGCGGTACAATAGGGGCTCTCTTGCTTGCATTTTTATTACGTCGATACCTTCTACCCCATTTTTTGCACCATGTATTTACTTTAACCCTGGTATTGATGATCTTTACACTCTCTAATGCGATCGCACATGAATCAGGATTATTAGCGGTGACGCTCATGGGTATGATGCTGGCAAATATGAAAAATGTAGATATAGAAGAGATACTCTTTTTTAAAGAGAGCTTGAGTCTTCTACTTATCTCCGTACTTTTTATCATTCTTTCTGCACGTTTGGATCTTTCAGCGCTGATTGACATAGGCTGGTCTGCATTGGGACTGTTGGGGATCATCCTCTTTATTGCACGCCCTCTTTCTGTGATGGTATCAACACTCTTTTCTGACCTTACACTACGTGCCAGGATATTTTTGAGCTGGATCGCTCCTCGCGGTATCATCGCTGCTGCTGTTTCGGCACTTTTTGCTATACGCTTGGAGGAATTTGGATATGTGGAAGCAAAACTGCTGGTGCCACTGACATTCATGGTCATTATTGGTACGATATTGCTACAGGGGTTGAGTGCAAAACCACTGGCCAAACGCTTAAACCTGCAAGAAGCAGAGCCCTCCGGTATGCTTATCCTTGGAGCCAACAGGGTCTCTCGTGAGATCGCTAGATCACTGAAGGAACAAGGGGTTGCTGTAAAGTTGGCAGATACAGATTGGGAGAATATCAGTCATGCAAGAATGGAGGGGTTTGATACCTATTATGGACGTGTCATATCTGATCATGCAGATCGCAATATGGAACTGGCAGGCATAGGAGGTCTGTTGGCCATAAGTCCCCATGCTACACTGAATGCTTTGGCATCTGTACGGTTCAAGTCCGAGTTTGGCACTGAAAATATCTATTACCTTCAGAACGCTGAGGGTCGGAAACTTGAAAAGAGCAAAGCATCACACTCTACGATTGTAGGGCGTCAACTCTTCACGGAAGATGTGACCTTTACTAAACTATCTTCTTTGTTGCATGGTGAAGGAGAGATCAAGACAACCACCTTGTCTGAGAAGTTCGATATAGAGGCCTATAAAAAAGCACATGAGAGTAAGGTTATTCCATTATACTTGATAGATACAGACGGGAAATTACATTTCTTTACCACAGATCATGAGCTCAAGCCAAAAGAAGGATGGAAGATCACAAGTTTGATATACAAGCATAAGGAAAAACAATGAAAAACGAGATAGCCAATAAATTTCAGCAAGGTTTTGTTCTGCTCCTGCTCTTTATAGCTCTGACGGGATTCATCGGGATGATCCATGAATTTTTGATCGCACTGATCCTGGCTGCGATCTTTTCGGGACTGCTTTATCCTTTTTACCGTAAACTTTTTGACTATTTCAAAAAAAGATCTGCTCTGGCAGCGAGTACTACACTGATCGTCACTGCGTTGACTTTTGGTTTGCCGCTGGCCACTTTTACAGGTATGGTAACAGGTGAAGCCATAGAGATCACTAAAAAGGCACGTCCTATAGTCAAAGAAGTTTTGGACAATAATCTCTCTTTAGGTGAACATTTACCTGAATGGTTACCTTTTAAAGAGAAACTTGAACCTTTTCATGAGACTATTATCAAGAAAGCCTCTGAGGCAGCCAGTGCGATGGGAAGTTGGCTGGTTTCAAGTCTGTCAAGTGCTACCAAAGGTACAGTGGGATTTTTTATCGGTCTGTTCATTATGTTTTATGCTATGTTCCATTTCTTGATACATGGACCGCAACTACTCCGTACACTCTCTTCTTTGCTGCCTCTTTCGGAAGAGGATCGGACTGAAGTGATGAGCCGCGGCTTGATGGTGACCAGGGCATCTCTGAAAGGCATCATCATTGTAGGGTTCGTTGAGGGTGTATTGGTCGGTCTGGGCTTATGGATGGCCGGTATCGAAGGTTCAGCATTTTGGGGGAGTATTGTTTTTCTTCTAGCTGCTATTCCAGGATTAGGGGCATCCTTGATCTGGTTGCCGGCAGCACTCTATTTACTATTTACAGGCAGTACCGGATGGGGTATAGCTCTCGTGGTTTGGGGTGTATTGGTAGTAGGAATGGTGGATAATATCTTGCGTCCATGGATCGTTGGGAATGATGCAAAATTGCCTGACCTGGTCATACTCATATCGATCTTTGGAGGTATACTCTCCTTTGGTCCTCTGGGAATCATTATTGGTCCAGTGATCGCAGCTCTTTTGGACACGATTTTAAACATTTACAAAAGGACGTTTCAGCATCTGTTGACTTCCTGAACTAAGGCATAGAAAATAATGTATAAGGCTGACTGAACATGATAAAGCAGATTTTTTTACAGATAGTATTGATGCTATTGCTGCCACTTCTACTTTTTGCAGACAGTCAACAGATAAAAAAGGATAGTAATATGCAAAAAGATAATAAAACTGTCTCCTTGGTCCTTGGCAGCGGAGGAGCCAGAGGATATGCACATATTGGTGTCATAGAAACGCTTGAAAAGAAAGGATATACGATCAAATCTATTTCGGGATCTTCTATGGGTGCACTGATAGGAGGACTTTATGCGGCAGGAAAACTGGATGCATATAAAAAGTGGGTACTCTCTCTTGATTTTATAGACACGCTTAAGCTGATTGACATCTCACTAGCTCATGGAGGTATAGTTAATATCGACTCTGTGTATCAAAAAATAGAACAGATGATAGGTGATATTACCATAGAAGATCTGCCTATCACCTATATGGCGGTGGCATCAGATATCAAAAATCGTAAAAAAGTATGCTTCAGGGAAGGAAAGCTTATTGATGCTATAAGAGCTTCTATCGCCATACCTACCGTGTTTACACCAGTCATTGAAAATGATATGATCCTTGTAGATGGAGGTGTATTGGAGCCCTTACCCATAGCCTCCGTCTTATCAGATGATACGGATATTATTATTGCAGTGAACCTGAATGCGAATATACAAAATACCTATCATATAGAGAGACTAGAAAAAGAGAAAAAAGCAGAAAATAGATTGTATAAAAAGACTCTAGAGCTAGTAGATAAAGCCAAGGAGGCCATAGGTAAGGATAGCTCTAAAGAAAAGCCTCCGATAGATATTTTGTATATACTGAACAAAAGTCTAGATGCCACACAAAGTCTCATAATAGAGAATACCCTCAAGGAATATGAACCTGATCTAATGATAGAGATACCTAGAGATGCTTGTGAAGCTTATGAGTTTGACAAAGCCTATGAGATGATAGAGATAGGTATAAGAGCTACACAAAAAAGTTTAGAAACTGTAAAATAATTAGGTTATGAGTAGATTATTCTACCCCTTTACGGATGTCTAGTATTTAGCCTTTGAGTAGATGTCCTGCATTTTTCATGAAATAGGTAGTAGTCAAAGGTTTGAAGAATTCAAATGCCTTTTGTGCATCTATGATCTTGTCCTTTTCTCCCAGAAAGACTTCTATGGTAGTACCTCTATCAAGGACTTTCTGTATCTTTTCATTCTCCCAAGTGTAGCTAAGCAGTGCTTCAAGCTCTTTTTTGGTTCCAACATTCAAATAGTCTGAAAGATTGAAGTTTGAAGGATAAGCAGCATTTTCCAGGAACTGTTTCACGTACGCTTCCTGCCCAGCTTCAAAGTAACGCAGCTGTGTACGTATAAAACTTGGTTTTTCTGTTTGAAAAAAAGCCGGTGAGAGAAGTATCAGCCTGTCTATACGCTCTGTAGAGTTATATACATACTCAAATGCCTGTTGTGCCCCATAGGAAAAACCGGCAACACCATATTTGCTTGGTGTCATATAGGGAATGAAGAGTTCCTTTTCATTTTGAAGCGAAAATCCATTAAAGTATTTCATTAGAAGGCACTCCTCTCTAAAAGATCTTACGTAAGATCACACGGCACTCTTCAGGCGTGATATTTTCATGTGCCAAGAGGAAAGCAGTGACTTCACTCAGTGCTTGATCCAGGGTAGTTAAAAGTTTTGTGATCTCTGAAACAGAGTCACGTAGAAGTTCCTCTTCCTGCTGTGTGGTTACGATGAAGTTGTCACTCATCACATACTCATACACCACTTTTCTAACGATCTCTTTTGCCTGAGCAATGTCAGTACTTGCATTGGTGAATTGTTCATTATAGTGTATCTTTGTAGCGATGCTGCCTGCAAGATAGACTTTAATACGTGAAAGCAGCTGGCTTTTGGAGAGTATCTCATGTTCCTGGTTGAGAAGCCTTGTGTTGACGATACCGATTTTTTCATATTCCACATCCAGCCAGGTAGCGATAACAGCTTTTGCGGCCTGATAAACGGCTTGAATCTCTCTCTCCTCTTCGGTAAAAGAGAGTATTTTTCGTTTTCCCAGTAAAACTTTCTCTTTGACTGCTTCAAAATCTGAAGTTTCTACGACACTACGCCCTTCTCTCATCGCATAGATAGCGGCTTCGTTGGTCAGTGTATCCAATGCTGCAGAGTTGAAACCGACGGTCATACGTGCCACAAGATCGATGTCTACATTGTTTGGTTTGTGTGCAAGATAGAGCTCAAGTGTTTTGGCCCTGTCTTCCAGGTCTGGCAGTGAAATATGTATACGTCTATCAAAACGCCCTGCTCTTAGCAGTGCTTCATCGAGCATCTCTATTTTATTGGTCGCACCGATGACGATGACACCTGAACTCTCTTCAAAACCATCCATTTCCGTGAGCAGTTGATTAAGTGTGGCTTCTCTCTCATCATTTCTGAATTCACCGCGGCTTTTACCTACAGCATCGATCTCATCGATAAAAACAATACTCGGTGCCATCTGTTTGGCTTTTTTAAAGAGTTCAGAAACCCTTTTTGCCCCCATGCCTACATAGATATGGACAAAAGAAGCCCCACTTTGGTAAAAGAAAGGTACATTGGCTTCACCCGCGACGGCTTTGGAGATAAGTGTTTTACCTACACCGGGAGGACCTACAAGGAGCACACCTTTGGGTAGACGAATGTCCAAGTCACGATATTTCTGCGGTGCTTTGAGAAAATCAATGATTTCTTCAAGCTCCTCTTTCACATCTTTTATCCCTGCGACATCTGCAAAAGTGATAGTGGATGTCAATGCCTGTACTGGAGCATTGACAGGTGTATCATCGTCTTTAGAGGCTGCACGTATATGTTTGAGTTGTTGCAGTCTGTTCTGCTGCATTAATCTATATAAAAAACCAAATGCCGCGATAATGATAAGAAAGGAAAGAAGATCATAGATGTCACTATTGTCCTGACGTACTTCAACAGGGTATTTGGTGAAAAAAGCTGTTTTGTTCACTGCATCTTTGTAGATCTTATAGGTGTCTGTATCAGTCTTTAGTCGTATGAGATCACCATCTATAATGACTTTTTGTATTTTGTTTTCAGTGTAGAGAGCATTGGCCTGATCGTGGGTAATGAGTGTATCTGTATCCCTAAGAATAGCAAATGAAAGTAAGAACACCAACAGTACAAGCAGTCCTACAATCACTTTTACATTCGAGGGATTCAGCATTGATGGGTCAAACTTTGGCTTTATTGCCTTCATTGCTTACCTCCACATCATTTAGCAGGACCCAGTTTGAAGTGAGGTCTTCATCACTTGTTACAGATACTTTATTAAAATATTGGTCAAAGCCTTGATAGACACCATCTTGACCACTCTCTAGGAGTACTTCAAGGTTTTGTGTATGCTCCCGTCTGAACGCAAAGTTCTTTGCTTTTATGATAGCTGTAAGTTCACGATGACGCTCTTTGGCTATGTTGCCCCTTACTTCTGGTTTCATGGTTGCTGAAGGGGTATTGTCCCGCTTTGAATAGGAGAAAGCATGTACATGGGTCAAAGGTAATTCTTTCACTCTGGAGATCGCCTCAGACCACTCTTTTTCATCTTCACCTGGATGTCCTACGATGTAGTCCGTCCCCAATGCATAGCCCTGGTCGGCAATTTTTCTGAAAAGTGCCAGATCGCTCTTAAACTCATTTCTTCTGTTCATCAGTTTGAGCATTTTATCGCTGGTATGCTGCAGGGCAATGTGCATATGTTTTGCCATCCAAGGTTCATTGAGAAGCTCCAAGAATTCATCGTCGATCTGTATAGGCTCCATACTTCCTATACGTATACGTCGAACACCACGGATCATACTCATCTTTTTAAGCAGTTTGGCCATGGAGGTGTTGTGATCCTGTCCGTAACTTCCTACATTGGTTCCTGTAAGGATAAATTCTCCAAATCCATTGGCTGCAAGTTTGTTGATCTGCTCTAAAATAGTCTCTTCTTTATGGGAGCGTGCATCACCACGTACTGCAGGTATGATACAGTAGGAACATCTAAAGTCACACCCCTCCTGGATCTTGATAAAAGCACGGCTTTTACCTACAAACTCTTCAACAATAGTCGAATCAATATGCTCAAGATCACCGATCTGATAAAATGGGTTTTCATTTTTAAGTATAGCGTTGATGTTCTCTTTTTCAGAATGACCTATGACACCAAATACTTTTTTGTCTTCAAAGAGTGATTCACCTTTTGAGTGTGATCCACAGCCTGCTAGAATCACTTTTGCATCCGGATTTTTACGCTGCATAGAGGAGATATAGTTACGGACAGAAGAGTCTGCACCATTGGTCACGGTACAGGAGTTCACAACGATGATATCAGAGCTCAGCTCATTATCTGTCAGTTCATAATCTTTCAGTTTTGACATCATGACCTGTGTATCAAACTGGTTCGTACGACATCCAAAGGTTTTAAAATAGACTTTTTTCATCATCAAAGTCCTTGAGGAGGATTGATCGTATCTAATCCTATTTCCGGTTTAGGTACATTTTTATCCACATAAATAGATTGTGTAGGGAATGCAAGTTGTATCTTCTCTTCTTCTTGAATACGTGCGATGATCTCGATGGAAATAGTACTTCTCAGAGTCATCGTCGCATAAGAGTTTGTCAGATACCATGCAGATATTTTTAAACCGTAAGGTTCAATATGTGTAAAGATACGAGGCTCAACATTGGTGTTTCTCATACCATATTTACTTCTTAGTTTGTTCAGTTGTTTTCTTGTGATCTCTGTATACCCTTTTGAGTATTTTTTGGTGATCTCTTTAGCGATCTGTGTAGCTTTATTTGCATCAGAATCAAAAGTAATGACAAAGTCTATCCCATCCCATACTGTTTTGAGTCCAGAGTGAGAGTAATTTGCGATCATATCAGTAAATATGAAGTTGTTTGGAATGAAGATCATACGTCCTGCTCTTCGGTTGGTCATGTAAGAAGTGAGGTTGACATCCTCATGCATGGTCATACGGAGCATGGAGATATCTACGATATCCCCTACATACTCTACACCTTCACGTACAAATCGAACCCTGTCACCTACATGGATAGCACCGCCAAGTACGATGGTCGCCCACCCCATAAGGGACATAAACCAGTCTTTCATCGCAATAGCAATACCCGCTGAGGCAAAACCAAGGATCGTGACCAGATAACTCACGTTCTCTATATAGGCAAGGAGTAAGGTTAAGATCAAAATACTCACAAAAGAGATGTTGAGTGCTTTGTTGATGGCATAAAAGCGTTCATCTTCTGACATATATTTTTTAACGAAATGTTTAATGAAGAAGAGAATGAAAAGAAAGAACAGGATGATCCCACCGATCGTCATCGTTCTTTGTATCTCTCTTTGAATATCATTTTTGAGCTTGAGCTCGATCTCATCGATTTTTTTACTGTACACATTCTTGGTGGTTTTAAATATTTCCAGGACAGGAATAAATGTTTTAATTTGATCTATCGTGTCCTGCTGCTCATTGATGAACTCTATGTTCAGAGGGTCCAACTTTAAAAGTTTTTTAAGAAGAAGCTGTTTCTCTTTAAACTTTTCAACGATATGATAGAGAGATTCATAGCGGTTGTTGTACTCTTCCATATCGGATTGGAGCTTTTCTCTATACGATACTGCAGAGATAAGAGCAAAAGGACTATCTACTTTAGGTACAGCAGTGATCTCAGGCGGGGTAAGAAACTTTTTAAATGGGTCTTTTTCATACTCTTCTAGCAGTTGAAGTTTGCCAAGAAGTGTGATCTTGGTGTCTTGAGCATTTTGATACTCTTCTTTTTGAGCTTGTGTTTTTCGTTTGATTTTTTCCAAGCGTGCAATGTTTTCATCCAGTACAATCTGTTGTTTTTCAAGTTCTTTGTAGGTATGGTAATTACTATAGATCTTTGACCAGATATTGTTATCACTCAGTTCTTTTTGCAGTGTTTCTTTTTGCACAAGAAGCTGATCTATTCTCTGTACATCCAAAGGCAGTTTTTCTGTTTTATTGGCCTCTATGATCGTTTCTGTAGTAGTATTTTGCTCTAAGGCAGGTTCAGCAAAGGCTGGAACAGAAGATAAAAGAGAAAAAGCTATAAGAATGTTTTTAAAACTCATTTCTTTTCTCCAAAGCTTTGAAGTACTTTTTTTACTACACTTTCATCAATATCGGATGCCATTTTATAGTTACCCATTCCATTAGGTAAGATAAATTTGATACTCCCTTTCGCACTTTTTTTGTCTAAAAAGAAATGCTCATAAAAGTCATCTACATCTTTGATCACATAGTCGGTAGGCAAAGAGGCATTTTCCAAAAGTGTTTTGACCGCATCGGCCTCATCTTGTGTAAACAGGCCAAGTTCTACTGCCAAAGCGTTGGCCATGACCATACCTATAGCGACTGCTTCTCCATGTAAATAAGTCGTATAGTTGGTTTCATTTTCAACAACATGACCAAAGGTATGGCCGTAGTTCAGTACAGCACGTATACCTGCTTCTTTTTCATCCTGATTGACCACCCATGCCTTAAGTTCGACACTCTTCTTGATCACCTCTTTAAGTGTTTCAGTGTCACTGAAATCCGATTTTTGCAGGAACTCAAAATAGTTTTTGTCAAACATGACTGCCATTTTGACTATCTCCGCGATACCTGCAGCAAACTCTCTTGGAGGCAGTGTTTTTAAAAATGCAGGGTCTATGTAGACAGCTTTTGGCTGATAAAATGCACCTATGAGATTTTTCCCATATTTGTTATTGACCCCTGTTTTACCTCCTACACTCGCATCCACTTGACTCAGTAGTGTGGTAGGTATCTGGATAAAGTCTATCCCTCTTTGATAAATGCTTGCAGTAAATCCTGTCATATCTCCTATCACACCCCCACCAAAGGCGATAAGCAGTGATTTTCTATCGAGCTTATGTTCAAAACATTCATTCAGTATATTTTCAACGGTTTCCAGGGTCTTGTACCCTTCCCCATCAGGGATCGTCACAACATTGAGTTTTGTGGCATGTATGTGAGAAAGAAGTGTTTCAAGATGGTACCCCGCAACTGTCGGGTTTGTCACTACAACAACATTGGTGTCAAAAGTAAGTTGGGGTAATGCATCAATAGTAATATCATAAGTGATGTTTTGAGCATGAGCTAATTCGATAGGGACGATCATATTGGTAAAACCTTGCGCGTTATTATTGGCTCTATTTTATCTTATTTGTGATTAAGTATCGTTTTAAAGGATTTTAGACCCCATAGAGCCTTTATGTCATCGCAAAAGGCACTAGCAGTTTGGGATGCTTATTGGTAGTAAGAAGAAAGTCTTGTATCCTGTTGGAGATGAATTTTCTAAGGCTATCAGTATTGAGCCGTTTTTCAAAAGGTGCGATCTGAAGTATATCTTCCATGTTTGAAAGTTCACGTATAGGGTTAGCCACCTTTTGTTCGATGTTCACCTCCATATTAAAGATATGGGCCAGTGTCTCGTAATGATCTATGATCATCTTTTTACTCTCAAAATCGCCTTCGGGGTTAAAGTCACCCAGAGTAAGCCCTAATCCCAGTGTCTCTGATATATCAAACGCTGTAGATGAAATGGATTCCATTTTTTCATTTTCACTCATCAGTACAACAGAGTTTTTAATGTTATACAGCAGTTTATCCCCAAAAAGGAAGACCAGTTTTTTTAGATCATAAAGTGTCTCTTTAAGCCCATCTGCTTCAAATGTAGGGATGCTGTTCATCACAAGCCCGATATCAAATTCATGTATATCATTTTTGATGAGAAATGCAGCATTTTCATTCTCATAGGAGATAGAGATCGTCACACGTTCTGATTCCAAGGTTTTAAGCTCTTCGATCAAATCAAAATCATTAGGGTATAAAATACGTACGAAGAGTGCTTTGTCTTCCAGTTTTTCTATAAGATAAATACTCTGTTTCAGACAGAGTAATGCCTCTTTTTTATCATGTCTAAGATCCAGGATAAGATAGATGTTTTTACCAAATGGTTCAGGGAACAGACCTATTCTTTTATTGATGGTCTTGTATACACCATTGAGTACGATAGGTTGTCCCAGGATAAGTAGGGTATCGTTTGGACGAATCATCGTAGTATCTTCCGGAAGGATCAGTTTTTCATCTCTGTAGAGCGCAGAGATCTTCCATTTTTGCTGAAGGATCGATCCTACATGTCTATAGGCGTAAGAACTTCCAAAGGGTACATGGACTTCCATGATCTCTCCCTGGCCAAGTCCGACATTCTGTGCGACCAAAGGTACATTGGGTAGTTGGTCATAAAGATGGGCCGCTATCAGTTTATCGCTATGTACGATGGTAATGTTCTCATGGTCCTTCCCTATCGTATGGTCATCCCATTGGTTTACAAGGGTAATACGTATCTTTGGTTTGATCATGGCTATATTTTTTAGCACATATCGGGCATCCTCTATATCTTCCATGACAACAAAAAGATTTGAGAACTTGGTCTCATTCATAATACGATTCAATTTTGAAAAACTTGTAGGATCCGCATCAATGATCGTAATATTTTGGCCTATTTTTTCAGGTATCGTATGCTCTTTGTAGCATGTGACATAATATTCGTTGTCTGCAACCCTGTTTTTACTGACCCATTCTATAAAATGTTTGGCAATGCTACCGCTGGCTAAAATAAGTATATTTTTGATGAAAATCCTTTATATCATAACCCCATAAGTCAAAGGGTTGTAATGACTTTTCTTATCTATACGACAGGATCATATGAAGCGTCACTTTTGTCTTATTTTGTAAAATATAGATATACTTCCGTAATTATTTTTGAGGGATATTATAACACAATGGAATTTCAGATAGATAAAACAGATGGTAAAGCAAGAGCCTGTACGATAAAAACAGCACATTCTACGATACAAACACCGGTATTTATGCCTGTAGGTACGGTAGGTGCCGTCAAAGCACTTGATGCAACGGATCTTGCTACATTTATCAAACCGGAGATCATATTGGGAAATACCTATCATTTGTACATGCGTCCGGGTGATGAAACGATCAAGACCATGGGCAAATTGCATGGGTTTACGAAGTACCCTAAAAGCTTTCTGACAGACAGCGGCGGATTCCAGGCTTTTTCACTCTCAGATAACGTCAAGATCGATGAAAACGGCATTACTTTTAGAAGTCACCTGGATGGAAGTAAACACTATTTTACACCTAAAAAAGTGATAGATATCCAGCATAACCTGGGATCAGATATTATGATGATACTGGATGATCTTGTGGCGCTGCCTGCTACCCAGGAACGTATCAAAGCAAGTATTGAACGTACCACACGCTGGGCGCAGGAATCTATAGACTACTTCAGAGCCAAGCAAGAAGAAGGTATCGGTGTGGATCAAAATATTTTTGCCATTATCCAAGGAGGTACCGATAAGGCTTTTCGTGAGAAATCTGCCAAAGAACTCTGTGCGATGGATTATGATGGTTTTGCTATTGGCGGTCTTAGCGTAGGAGAGGCAAATCAGGATATGTATGACACGGTAGAGTGGACCACACAGTTCATGCCAGAAGAGAAGCCACGCTATCTTATGGGGGTAGGAACTCCTGAAGATTTGGTGGAGAACGTAGCACGTGGTGTAGATATGTTTGACTGTGTGATGCCTACAAGAAATGCACGTAACGGAACACTCTTTACAAGCTTTGGTAAAGTCAACATCAAAAAGGCTGAATATACGACTGATGAAGGACCTGTCGACCCTGAATGCGACTGTATGGTCTGTAAAACCTACTCAAGATCATATTTACGTCACCTTTTCCGTGCAAGAGAGATCACTTACTTCAGGCTGGCAACGATCCATAACCTCTATTATTATCTTAATTTGATGAGCCAGATGAGAGAAGCTATTTTAGAGAATAGATTCGATGCATTTAAAGTGGAGTTCTATGAAAAACGGAAGTAATATTTAACGACTTTAATACTAAGAAATATTATTAAATTATATTAAATACTATTATCGTCTATACGGGACTTTGGCAGAAGGGGTCTCTTTGGATGTATGCTCTAAATGTGTATCCTGATCATCAAAAAATATATCTGCACCGAATGCTTTCACAACCTCATATTTTTGTACACCGCCCTGGAAAAAGGCTTCATCTACACGAACACCCCACCCCTCTAAGGTTCCTAATACTCTTTCATGTGTGGAAAAGTTTCTTGCCGTTACCAGTGCTGTACGTATAGGTGATTTTTCCATGGGAAACTTGTCCTGTATCTCTGATATCGTTTTAAGGAACTTGAAAAATGGTCCTTGACTCAACGGATTCTTGGCATTTTCACGTTCGTGTTCTATGAACGCTTCCAGACCTTTTTCCTGATAGACTCTCTCACTCTCGTCTCCAAAGAGGACAGCATCCCCATCGAAGGCTATTTTTACCATATCACTCTCCTCAGAGGTGATAGGTGTATGAGGAAGTATGGTTGCAGCAGCCACCCCCGAGTTGACGGCTTCTTCAACATCCGGGGAGTGTACAGAAAGGAACAAGTCTACTTTAAACGCTTCAAGATATCTACTTACAGGCGTACCAGCAGTCCATCCGGTACGTTCTATATCTAGATTATAGTGTTCTATAGATCGTCCTATACGTAAACCAGTTGCAGCATTATTGCGAGAAAGGATGATCACTTCTATCAGTTTGTTATCAAATTTTTTGTTAATAGCAAGCAGGTTCTGTACAAATTTAAATGCAGAACCTTTGGATAAAGGGTCATCCAAATGAGACAGTTGATAATCATAATATGCTTCGAGTCCTTCTTTATCAAAGATACTGTTTTCTTCCTCAAGGCTAAAGAGTGCACGGGATGAGATCGCAATGACAAGTTTGTCTTTTAAGTCATACGCCATAGGTTTCCTTATAGATGTTTGTCGTATTGTAGTCAATTTTTCTTTAGGGGGCAGAGAGAAGAGTTTACCAAATAAAACCTGTGCTAGAATTCTTTTACCAAATCAAAGGTTGAAAATGGAAACACTGTTTGTCTATGGCACGCTGATGCCAAATTGCCCCAATGGCCATGTACTGGAAAATATCACAGGTAAATTTGTCCCCTCAACCGTACGAGGAAACCTTATCGGTGCCGGTTGGTCAGCCTCAATGGGATATCCGGGCATTAAACTCGACCCTGATGGTGATACGGTACATGGTTACCTGTTTTACTCACGGAATCTTGATGAGCATTGGGAGTATCTCGATGAATTTGAAGGAGATGAGTTTGTACGTACTGCTGTGAGTGTAGAGAGATATGATGAACTTGATGTCGATACTTTTATCTATGTCCTCAAGGAAGAGAAAGAACATTTAGAAGAGTAGAAAAGTATCTTTGGTTATAATAAAGCTATACAACACTTAAAGGAAGAGAAATGAGTTTTGGAAATATTGTTTTACTGATCATTGTAGCTGTCGCTGCGTATCTTGTTGTTATTTATAACAGGTTTATATCATTGCGTACGGGTATCGATGCATCATGGTCTGATATCGATGTGCAGTTGAAGCGTCGCTATGATCTTATCCCGGCACTGGTGGATACAGTCAAAGGCTATAAGGATTATGAAGCAGAGACACTTGAAAAAGTGATACAGGCACGTCAGCAGGGATTGGATGCAGGAAGCATCGATGAAAAGGCTGCCGCAGCCAATATGATCTCCGGGGCCCTGGGTAAACTCTTTGCTCTGGCTGAAGCCTACCCGGATCTTAAGGCGAACACTACCTTTATGAAACTGCAAAATGAGCTGTCAAGCATAGAAGATGCGCTCCAAAATGCAAGACGTTACTATAATGCCATCGTAAGAGATTATAACTATAGACTTGATGCTTTTCCTGATCTTTACGTGGCAAAAAAGTTTAACTTTACTCCTCGCGAGTATTTTGAGCTTGATGAGAGTGAAGCCGAAGCTGCGAAAAAGATGCCTAAAATAGACTTTTGATCTGATGAAAACACTACTCATCCTCGCCCTCCTTTTTTGGGGCTTGAATACCTCTGCTTATGCTGAAAAGATCTCAAATTATAAGATAGATGTTACGGTAGAACAGAGTGGTGAACTCTCTATCGTAGAGTCTATCACCTATGACTTTGAAGGTTTAAGAAAGCACGGGATCTTCCGTGATATACCTTACACCATCAAAAGAAACAACCTTATAAAAGATCTGGGGCTCTATGACTTTTCGGTGCAGCTTGATGGGGGTATCATAGAGTGGCAGCAGTCCACTCTTGCTTCTACGCAGGCAGGAGATGTCATACGTTTGAAGATTGGTTCAGCTCATACCTATATTACTGGAAAACACCTCTATAAGATCGCTTACCGTGTAAAAAAAGGTGTGCTTCCGGCTGCTCAAAATGAAGAAGATGATGCCATACGTTGGAATGTTATCGGTACAGGTTGGCAGATCCCTATTCATAATGTTGAAGCAAATTTCTTCCTGCCCTCCTCTCTGAGTCAATATGACATCGTACTCTCAACGTCTACAGGTCGTTATGGTTCAAAGGCTCCTTCCGCTAAAAGCGTGTGGATTGATCCAAGACAACTGCAAGTAAAAGTAGTAAAACTGTATCCCCATGAAGGAGCAACGGTCGAGCTAGCTTATCCGGCCGATCTTTTAGATCAAAATGGACTGGAGAATGTCAAAGCCACTTTTGTGGAGTGGTTTTTAGCCCATATCCACTGGGCTGCATTGATTGGTTTTTTGCTCTATTTTTATCATACCTACACCAAGAACAGAGGATTTGTTGACAAACGGTCTATCGCAGTACAATATGAACCTCCAAAAGGGCTCAGTCTGTTAGAATCAGGACTTGTTCTGGACAAGTTCACTGACAATAAAGACTTTGCAGCAGCTGTCCTTGAACTGGCACACTTGGGACACCTTGAGATAGACCAAAGAGAGAAGAAACTTGATCCTCTTTTGATACGTAAAGAGAGTAATACAGCAAATTTAAGAATGGACCAGAAGTATCTACTTGATCATGTACTTTTTAAAGGAAAAAACAGTTTTATGCTCTCCTCTGGATCCGAAGAAAAAGCATCAGCACTGCAAAAAGGATTCAAATATATCAACGATAACCTTTACACCTGGTCGGTGGCAGATGGATATATGGTAGAGAATCCACAAAGGGTACGTAAAAACTTTTTAGCCAAGAGTATTCTACTTTTATTGCCTGTTGTAGGATTGGTGCTTTACAACCTCTATCTGCAGTTTGGAGAAGAGGTGATCTTTCTTCTTATCTTTCCTCTTGTCTTTGGTGGTGTAGGTCTAAATATTATGACGCTGAATAAAAACTGGTTCTCTAAAATAACAGGTCTTATCTTTGCTATAGCAGGAATGATGCCTTTTCTTGCCATACACAAGGAAGGGATACACTTCCATGAATTGATACTAGGTCCTTTGGGGGTTTTGATCGTACTGGTGGCATCTTTGGTTTTTACCTATAGGAAAATAGGAAAATTTACACAAAAAGGTGCTTATGCATCGAAACATCTACTGGGATTGAAAGAGTTTATCAAACGGGTAAAGCAAGATGAAATAAAAAGACGTTTAGCGATGGACCCGCTTTACCTGGAAAAAATGTTGCCGTATGCCGTTCTTTTTGATGAATCGGACCATTGGCTCACCTTTTATGATATTCTACATGTAGACACGCCATATTGGTATCATGGAAATGTTTCAGGTCTGGGTCGATTCTCCTCTTCTCTCAGTGCAGCATCTACGTCGCCTTCCAAGAGTTCTAACGGCGGTAGCGGCTTCTCAGGTGGAGGTGGCTTCTCCGGCGGCGGCGGTGGCGGCGGCGGCGGTGGCAGTTGGTAACTGAACTTATAGGATCTATGAAACCATAAAAGTCTATCCTATACTGAGCATCAGCGCCTCTTTATGTAATCCAGTCACTAAAGCATATTCTTGAGCATTTTATCACGTGATGAGTTTCTTTGCGATCTCTGCGACATATGCTCCCTGGTATCGTGCTCCGGAAAGCTCATTTTTACTTGGGAACCGACTGCCATCACCACCAGCGATCGTTGATGCACCATATGGAGAACAACCACTGATCTCTTCCATCATCATTTGTCCCTGGAACGTATAAGGCAAACCTGCAATGATCATACCGTGATGCAAGAGTGTAACATGGAAGGTCAATATCGTGGATTCCTGTCCACCATGCTGGGTACTTGAACTCGTAATAACACTTCCTACTTTGCCTACCAACGATCCTTCCATCCATAGTTTCCCGGTACTATCAAGAAATTGTCGCATCTGTCCACACATATTTCCAAATCGGGTAGGTGTTCCGAAAATGATCGCATCAGCCTCACTCAGCTCCTTTACCGTGCATATAGGTATATGAGACTGCTGTTTCTGGGCTTCAGTCGCACCCATTTTTTCTAATATTCCCTCGGACAAAGTCTCTGGAACTCGGCGAATGATAGCTTCTGCATTTGCAACAGATCGTACGCCTTCAGCAGCTTCTTCTGCCAGCCTGTAGATATGCCCGTACATTGAATAGTAAACGATCAATACCTTCATCTTAACACCCTATTTTTTATATCACTATAGTTAAAATTTGTGTACTTTCTATGTAGCAGTTACATAATTCATAGTATGAAAGCTTAAAAATATGTCAATTTGACATATTTGTAGCTTTTCTAGGATCCTTTACCCTACAATGTCGTCATGTATAACAAAAAAAAAGAAAGACTCTATATCTGTGACCTACTGGACAACCCTGCTGTTCCCTATCCATCTTACTATGTATTAAGCTGTGCTATGCATAGTAATGAGATGTTGCAAACGGCTCTGATAGCCCTGCATAGTTTTGATTTCAGCTATTATGAAACGGCCAAAAGCTATGAAGATATCTTTGCCATGTTCCACTCAGGAACCTTCCCTATCTATAAAGAAAAATACATTGTTGGATATTTTGGAAATAAAATGATGTATCTGGAATCAAATGGATGGAAAGGAATGCCTGCAACAGAGGAGATATTTAAGATAGAAAATTGGCTTGTGTGTTAGATTTAAAAAAATAATTTGAACAAATTTTAGTTATAAGTTTTAAATTAAGAGTAATTTTATCTTATTTGGTTACAATTCGGTCATATCTTAGGTATGGCAGTTTTTTTTATTCTTCCTCCTTTTAGAAAAACATTGTTGTCTCGACTACCAACGAAACAAACCCAACCTTGCTGTATCTAAGATAAAATTTCCTTCAATTTACAATTTCAGTAACTATCTATATCTGTGGCGATTATCGTATTGTTTTCGATTTTGATAATAACCATATTGACCTACACGTGCACTATAACGGTGTCCATGATGGTATCGATATCCATTATGGTAATAGTGCCCATCTCTAAATCTGTAACCTTTATAATAATAAAATCCATCACGATAATATCCACCATAATAATATCTACCGTCGTAATAATAGTATGGACGATCATAATAATGTGGGTAACTAAATACGGATGCCGCAACAACACCAACCCCTACACCAGTAGCAAAAGCGCGTTCCTGCGGATTACAAGCATTAAAGATCAATGCTGAAGTCAGTATGCTTGCTGCACCTATGAGTTTAAGATTCCTTCTTACCATCCTACTTTCCTTTATAGTGATCATTGAATTAAATGATAAACTAGAAGTATGTAATAAGTGTGAAATCATTAAGGCATCTAAAGGATACTTTTGATCTATGCCTCTCCACCTCTCAACACGTCTAATACGTTTGTAGCGTATGAACCTTTAGGCAATACAAAATTCAGTTCATAGTGGGCTTTTTCTTCGATATATGTTTTCTTAATATCCGTTACCTGTATCCAGGCATACCTTCTGGCACCATTGAGGTTTATCTCCTCAGCAAATGGTGATTCTATGAGACCTGCTGTACCTTCTGCTCTCTTTGTTTTTTTACCGGGAAGCAGTCCTGCAGGTGCGATGTCTTTTTCTGCAAAACGTTTGGCTTCTTCTTCCAGGTTCTCCACCGTAAATAAACGTCCGTAAGGATAGTGCATCATTACATCACCCTCTACCAGTTTGAAGAAGTTTGGCTGTGACTTTGTACCTTTGAGTGAGCCTTTGGGTAAGTTCAATACCTGCTCCGTTTCAGCTTCAGTGAACTTTTCAAGCAAGTGACTCAGTTCCATACGTTTTGAGAGCCATTGGTTGAAAAGATAGCTTTGGTAGGCACCCATCAAAAACTCTTTTGTTTTTCTGTCACGTATTTTCAGGCTTCCCTCTATCAGTTTTTTACCATCTTCCCAGTTGTTTCCATCTGTCCCGAAACGTTGGTTTCCAAAGTAGTTTGGTACACCATTTTCGTCGATCCACTTCAGTACAGAATCCAGTTTGTCTTTTTGGACACCAAGCACTTTTTTCAGACGAATTTTGAAACGATTACCTTTCAGATGCCCTACACGTATCTTGTTATTGTGGAGGACCATAGAGAGGATCTTGATCTTATCATGTGAAAAGGCCTTTAACTTCTCCTCAAATTTCGCTGGCAAAGAGATGTACTGAATCGTCATAGCATGTTTGTCTTTTAACCCTGCATATCCCATGTCACGGCGTCGTATGCCTACATGGTTGGAAATGACATCAAGCATCTCCCATGTCGTCAACTCTTTTTTACGTACTTGAAGTACCAGATGTTCACCCTCACCCGTAAACTCATACAGTGGTATCTCTTCAACAGTAAAGTCTCGAGGAGAAGAGTTAAATACAAATTCATTTTTGACGTTCAGTGGGTAGATTAGCTGCATGGATTTCTTTCAAAAGTTAATAATTCCAGCATTTTAGCTAAAAAATGTATAATCGCCCAACTAAACATGCACAATACATAAATTATCGGTTATTTGTACGAACGAACATAATTCACCTACAAACGGTGTTCTTTTATTTGTACTATAAATGAAAATTTGGTATTGTATATAAAAATTATATTAATTATTCAATAACATTATATAAAAGGTAAAATTTGAAATTCACTAATAAAGAAGTCATTTTATTTGATCTGGATGGCACACTGATCGACAGTGTACCGGACTTGGCAACCGCAGTAAATCATATGTTAAATGCATTACACCGTGAAACGTTCAGTGAAGATACGATTCGTTACTGGGTGGGGAACGGGGCACAGGTTTTGGTCAAACGTGCTTTATCAGGACAAACAGAAATAGACGAGAAGCTGGATCCTACTTTGTTTGAAAAGGCTTTAGATATCTTTTTAACGTTCTATGGAGAAAATCTTTGTATCGATACGGCGGCGTATCCCAATGTATCAACCACACTGCATACCTTAAAGGAAAAAGGCTACCGTTTGGTGATCGTGACCAATAAACCTTTTGATTTTGTCGGCCCTATCCTGGAAGCCCTCGGGCTTGATGGCGTGTTTGACTTTTGGTTGGGAGGAGACAGTTTGGAGAAAAAGAAACCAGACCCCCTCCCTTTGCTGCATGCTTGCGAGCATATGAATGTCAGCATATCGCAATGTGTGATGGTAGGCGATTCTAGAAATGACCTCTTGGCTGCCAAAAACTGTGGTATGCAAAGTGTTGGTGTAACTTATGGGTATAATTATGGTGAAGAGATAGGAATATACGACCCAACATTTATCATAGATGATTTTTCGGAGTTAAATGCACTGTTATGAGTATGATAGAAAAGAGTAAAGTAAAAATTGCCATTATAGGGGGAGGTGCTGCAGGATCAAGTGCAGCACTCTATTTTGGTCAACTTGGTCTAAATGTGACACTGTTTGAAAAGAGTGCAAGTTTAGTGAGTGGGCCACCATGGTGTCATTTACATGCAGGGGGCAATCTCTATCGTGAGATCTCTGATGCACAGTGCATTACTTTACTAAAACAATCCATAGACTTTTTGCGCTTCTACCCTTTTGTAGTGGACTACAGACCTACGGTCATAGTGTTACCCACTACTGACAGTTCCAATCCTGAGGCACTACTACCACGCCTTAAGTTACTGACAGAGGAATATAAAGCCCATATCGCCAAAGACCCGAAGAATGAAGTACTGGGAAAACCGGAGAACTATTATCGGATCTACACCAAAGAAGAGATACAAGGACTCAGAGAAAAAGCATTGGTCCAAAGACCGAAAACCTCTGATGAATGGATGATACCTGTAGCCAAAAATATCGATATGGATAAAGTACAGTTTCCTCTTATTATGGTTCAAGAGTATGGACTAAACCTCTTTAGGCTTGCTGCTGGTGCTGAAATGACCCTTGAAGCACTAGAGTGCGTTTCGCTCAATATGAATAGTATCGTTTATAATGTACAGCAAAATTTTGAAACGGAAGGGTGGGATATCAGTTATGTCAAGGATGATATCAGCCATACAGACTCTTTTGACTATCTCATCAATGCTGCGGGCTTTAGAACAGGAAAGATCGATGATCTTTTGGGTGCACCTTGTAAGTCTATGGTTGAATTCAAAGCAGCGTATGTGAGTCACTGGGATGGGTGTGAAGGTACACAATTCCCTGAAGTTGTTTTTCATGGAGAGCGTGGTACACCACGAGGTATGGGACAATTCACGCCCTACCCCGGCGGGTATTTTCAACTGCATGGCATGACCAAAGATATCACACTCTATGAAGATGGTCTGGTTGCAAATTCTCTTGTCAGTTGCCAACCCAGACTGGGTCAGGATTTTATAGACAAAATAGAAAAGTCCTGGACACAAGAAGAGACCCAAAAACGTACAAAGGCGGCTATCGAACATCTCTCTCAGTACATACCGTCCTTCAAGAGTGCTACTGTAGGAAGCAAACCTCTTTTTGGTGCACAGCAGATCCCTGGAGATGACCCGACTTTACGTGTAGCAGAAGTCTCTTTTCCTCGAGAACGTTATGCCAGATGTGAGATCGTCAAAGTTTCTTCAGTCTTGGATATGATAGATGCCATGACACAACAATTTATTGACTTAGGCTATCTAGAAGCCAATATTTTAGGTAAGCGTGACTTTACTCATGCCACAGACTTGGATGAAACCGCATTAAAACAAAGAGCTGAATCTATAGCAGTAAAACGTGACTATCCACGTGCTTTAGCCAACAGAAATATTTCAAAGCAGGTCTCATGAAAATCTTTTCTCTTATACTATTTACGTTAAACATCCTCTTCGCTACGGCAGAGCTTGAACATGTCACACTGGGAAATCAGGACTTTTCCATAGTCACGGAGGCTTATGATATCTATGACTCTAAAGGTGAAGTAATGAAGTTCTATAAAGAAGAACGCAATAACGATCTTACCTTTGTATTGAGTCTGATCTTGAAAGACAAAACAGGTACCTGTGCAGATAAAAGTACGCAAGAAGGTGCCTATGAGATAAACGGTACGACTATCACGCTCTACAGTTTTTGGGACAGAAAAGGAAAAGTGTATGACAGCCCTTATGGGGCAAGGATACAGCAGTATGAAATGCTCCCGGATCATACGGTAGTATTGAGATCAAGTAAAGTTTATATAGAAACAGCAAGAAAAAGTTATGACAAAGAGAGTGGGATGCAATACCTTTTTACCCCGCCAAAAACAGCGTTGGAAAAAGAGGCACTTCAAGCCTATGTGCAGTCTGTAGAGAAAGAGTATAAAGGCGTCTTTGTCTTTGGAGAAGAAGCAAAAATGCTTTTAGACGAAGTGCATGAAGCATTTAGGCGAAAGATGAAGTCTGCATGGCAAGGTAATTAACCTTACTCTGTACTATTTTGAAAATGCTGGCTTTTACATGGATATCTGTCACTGTTTTTAGCCACTTTTGCAAAGACACTTAAAGGGGTATTGGTCTCTTCTGCTATTTTCATAACATCACTATAATGTTCAGGAGCGAAGCTTACAAGCATTTCATACTCTTCCCCGCTGTGCCCTATTTCAGGCGAAATTTCTTCAAATATATCAAATCCATATTTATTAATATCTAATAGTTTGTTCGTGTCACAATAGAGTCCGTCTGAAATGTCCATGCCCGTACGTAAAAAAGGTCTTGCACTCGCTATAAAGTCTGCCCTTAATGTAGGCTCGAAAAAGCGTGCATCATTGGCTATCTTTTCCCCTCTGAAAAGTGCATCAAGATTACGTTTGCTCTCTCCCAATGTTCCTGTATAGGCCAAGAGGTCCCCTACTTGTAAACCTGTACGCAGAAGCGGTGTATCGCTTTTGGAAATGATCGTAATAGAGAGATGTAGTTTGTCACCACCAATGGTATCTCCACCAATGATCTCGCAGTGGTACTCTTTCGCTGTACTTTCCATACTCTGTATCAATTCATCTATCTCTGATTCTGTCATCGTCTTAGGGATAGAGACAGTGACGAGTGCAAACTGTGGCCGTGCATTCATAGCAATGGCATCAGAGAGATTGATAAGCATCGCTTTTCGACCTATCTGAGCGATGCTCATCCATTCACGCTTGAAATGTGTATCTTCAAAGAAGGCATCCATACTATAGAGTGTATCACCTATCACTGCAGCATCATCACCGATGTATTTTGAACTTAAAGAGTGAATAAGGTAGTGTTCTTTATCTTGTTTAGGCATAGTTTCTGTCCTTTGAGCACTTAAATCTTTAGAATTGGTAGAATTGTAACATAGTTCAAGTGTTTTAGCTTTAGTAAGAGTCAAATTGTCTCATTCATAGTTCTATAAGTTATACTAAACAATCTTTATTAAGGAAATACCTATGTCATATAAACTTGAAATAAGAGCATTCTTTTTTAATGCTAAAACAGACTATCTGCCTTACTACAAAAACTTCACTATACATGTGAATGATGATGCAACAGCCAAAGACCTGCTGGTAAAGATACAAGAAGAGAACGAGAACTTCAGTTTTCCGAAACAAAAACTTCTTATGAAGATCAATGGTCTTGTTGTCGAGGCGAAGCAACCTGTTTCAGCTCTGGTGGAAAGACTTGGAACCTCTTTACAAATAGATCCGGTAAACAGCTATCGTTCTAACGATGGACTGAAGATCAATGACAGTGACTTTATGAATAGTTTTGAACTTTTGGCTCCCTATGCTTCGGAATCAGATCTAAAATACTACAAAACATTGTATGCACTTCATTATGCATCAGAAACAGAAAACTTTGACCGTGAGTACATCGGTGATGCAATACTCGTTCTGGCACATAAAATGATCACAGAAGGCTCAGAGCATAAAGAAGCCATACTTGAAGCGGTCACTTCTGTGAACTCTGGACTCTTTGACTGTGAATATGAAAATAACCTCTTTAATGCGCAAGACCACAGTGCTGCGATCAATGCGCTCAAAGCGATGGTCAAACCAGAAGAAGGCCCTTCTCTCTGTGCAAGACTTATGGCACGCTTTTCTAAAAAAGAGGTTGAAGTTTCTGTACCAAAAAGAGCAGCAGAGACGATTGAAAACCTGGAAGAGAAGCAGATTGCACATTATCATGGTCCAGCTTCCCATGATACTATGCATAAGTTGATCGCTGACAGAGGTATGAAAGGTGTACACTTTTCAAGATCAGGAAAGCTTGCCGGACTCGGGATACTGGAAGAGAACAAAGATCTCGCATTCAAAAAAGCAGGTGCCATACTTTTAGATGCCTATGACCATGGTGCAGAAGTGCTTGTTGTTGAAGATATTGACGTAATGGACATGTTCAAGAAAAACTTTTCTGCTATAGAAAGAACGATAGGTAGAAAGATGATAGGTCTAGAACTTATCTCTGCAAATGATTTTGTTTCGCAACTGAATTCTATCGCAGCATGATCAAAAGTAGCGTTGGCTGAATTGCCACGCTACGAAACACTACACCTCCCCAAATTTCATCACTTATACCAATTTCTAACGAAAATTAATGCTAAGAAGATATAATAAAGCCAAATTGTAACAAAAGGATATGGATACTATGAGCAAAAACTCAGATATTAAAATCTACGAATATGACGCAGTCATCGTTGGTTCTGGACTCGCTGGACTTGCAGCAGCGAAAGAGTTGACAGAAGCAGGGAAAAAGACAGCGGTCATTACAAAACTTCACCCATTAAGATCTCACTCAGGTGCAGCACAAGGTGGAATCAACGCTGCTCTTGGTAAAGATGATTCTACAGAACTTCATGAGTTTGACACGGTGAAAGGTTCTGACTATCTTGCAGACCAGGATTGCGTTGAATTGATGTGTACAAAAGCTCCTGAGACTATCAGATGGGCAGAGAGAATGGGAGCTGTATTCTCAAGAAATGAAGAAGGTAATATTGCTATCAGACCTTTTGGTGGACAGTCTCAACCTAGAGCATGTTATGCAAAAGACAGAACAGGACTTACACTGCTTCAGACTATTTATGAACAGGCATTCCGTGCAGGTGTAGAGATATTTGATGAGTGGTATGCTGCTGATCTTCTTTATGAAGATGGAAAAGTATCTGGTGTTGCTGCGTATAATATCCGTAACTCAGAACCGGCTATATTCAATGCAAAGGTGACGATGTTCGCTACAGGTGGTCATGCCAGAGCCTATAGATTTAACTCAAATGCACATGCAAATACAGGTGACTCACTTTCTATCGTAGCACGTCACGGTCTTCCTCTAGAAGATATGGAATTTGTTCAGTTCCACCCAAGTGGACTTGGTGGTTCAGGTGTACTTATCTCAGAAGCGGCGCGTGGTGAAGGTGGTCGTCTTTTTAACTCTGAAGGTGAAAGATTTATGAGCAAGTATGCACCAAACGCTATGGAACTTGCTTCACGTGACGTTGTATCCAGAGCTATTATGGAAGAGGTACGTCAAGGTAGAGGTGTAGGTAAAGATGGTCAGTCAGTGAACATTGACCTTACGCATCTTGATCCTGAGATCATCTTGACACGTCTTCCGGAGCTACGTGAACTTGCTATTGCCTTCCAAGGGCAGGATATGCTTAAAGAGCCTATTCATATCTCGGCAACAGCACACTACTCTATGGGTGGTATTCCTGTAAATATCAACTGTCAGGTTCGTAAAAATCCAAGAGAATTGGTAGAAGGTTTCTATGCGGCCGGTGAGTGTTCATGTGTATCGGTGCATGGAGCGAATCGTTTGGGTGCAAACTCAGTGCTTGAAGCCCTACTTTTTGGTCGTCATGCAGGTGAAAACATGATAAAGGCACTTGATGAAGGTATAGAGTTACGTAAAGCCTCTGCTTCAGATGCAAACAGAATGATCGAAGAGATGCACAAGATCAAAACTTCAAACGGTATTGAAACAGTTCCTGGACTCAGAACTGAACTTCAAAACGGGATGACTGCAGATGCAGGTGTATTTAGAAGCAAAGAGTCTTTAGAGAGACAAATAGCACTTATCGATAACTTGTTGGAAAGATTTAATAATATTCGTATTGATGACAAGTCAGATACCTATAATACAGACCTTCAAGAAGCTTTAGAACTTGGACATATGTTAGAGTTCTCCAAGTTCATTGTTGTGGGAGCACTTAACAGAGAAGAGAGCCGTGGCGGACACTACCGTGAAGACTTCCCTAAGAGAGATGATGAAAGATTCCTCAAACATACCTATGCATATATGGATAAAGATTTTAACATTACTCAAGAATGGGGTGATGTAGTGCTTGGTAAGTTTGAGCCTAAAGAAAGAACATATTAAGGAGGTCATGATGAGTGAAACAAGAAAAGTAACAATAAAAGCATTCAGATTTAATGCTGAAACAGACTATCTTCCATATACAAAACAGTATGAAATGGAAGTAGGAAAAGATGATTTGATCCTTGACCTTATGAACAGAATTAAATGGGAACATGATGGAAGTTTCTCTTATAGACGTTCTTGCCGTCACGGTATCTGTGGTGCCTGTGCCATTAAGGTTAATGGTAAAGCAGTGCTTGCTTGTAAACAAAATGCGATTGAACTCTTAGACCTTTTTGATAATGATATTACACTTGAGCCAAGTTCGAAGAAACGTGCGATCAAAGATATGATCATTGACAAATCAGATTTCTGGGAAAAACATGCGGCGATCAAGCCTTATGTCGTTGCAGATGTTGAGCCTCATCCAACACATGAGACAAAACAGTCTATTTCTGAGTTCAATAACTTCTTGGATTCAGATCTTTGTATCCAATGTGGTGCGTGTCACTACTCTTGTCCTGCACTTGAAGTGAACCCGGACTTCTTCGGACCGGCTGCCTTTGCTGCGGCATATAGATTTACTGTAGATACCAGAGACACTGCTGGTGCAGAACGTCTGGAGTTGACGGCACAACCAAGTCAAGGTGTCTGGGACTGTGTGAAATGTTATGAATGTGCAGAAGCATGTCCAAAAGAGATCAATCCTATAGAGAAGATCGGAAAACTTCACAATATGCAGTTTGAACAGGGTATCGCTGAGAGTAACGTTGCAACACGTCACGCAGAAGGCTTCCTTAGAGGTATGAAAAAATATGGTTATCTTGATGAGGCAGATATTGTTACCTATTCTGAAGGCTTACTTGGTGCAGCTAAACACATAGGTACAGCAATGAAAATGATGAAAAGCGGTAAAATTCATTGGCATTCAGGAGTACCGTTCATAGACAGTATTCCTAAGATCAAAAACCTAGATGAAGTTCAAAAACTGATTGAAATTTCACAAACAAATAAACTGTAAGGAGAAAAGATGAGCGAACAATTACACTATGCATTATTTACAGGATGTACTGCTAAGCAATCTACACCTGAGTTACTTTCATCTACACTTGCAGTAGCTGATAAGTTGGGTATCAAGATCACTATATTGGAAGAAGCGAGTTGTTGTGGTGCGAGTCACTTGCAAGATTTCGATGAGTTCCTGGCCCATGTACTGAACGCTAGAAACATCTGTTATGCAGAAAAACTGGGTCTTACGATGATCACTATCTGTAATACATGTCAGCTAAACTCTGCAATGACAAAACATGCACTTGACACTGACCCGGAACTTAAAGCTAGAGTCAACGAAAAACTTGCAGAAGTTGGACTTGAGTACAAAGGTACATCTGAGATCAAACACTTCCTCTATACACTGATCGATGAGTATGGTTTAGAAAATGTTAAAGATAAGGTACAAGTACCACTTAGTCACTTAAACATAGCACCATTCTATGGTTGTCATAATATCAGACCATCTGAACTTCATGAAGAAGCTAATGGACATGAAAACCCATATAACCCTACTTCACTTGATAGTTTGATAGATGCATTAGAGGGTAACCCGGTGAATTATGAGAGTAAGAACAAGTGTTGTGGTTTCCACGTAGAACTTCAAGCAAACCATACTTCTGAAGTATTGGCCGGTAATGCCCTACTGGATGCTATGGATAATAATGCAGACCTCATGGTTACACCATGTCCACTCTGTCACTTAAAGATGGATACTTATCAAGACAGTATAGGGAAAGTGATGGGTCGTGACGTAGAACTTCCAGTACTACATATGCCTCAAATGGTTGCTTTGGCTCTTGGATGTACAGAAAAAGAGATCGGACTTAATTTCCACGTTCAAAAAGCGAAACACCTTTATACTGCTTCATAGACAACTACTTTTTTAGACCATTCAAACACCAATGTTAAGAATGGTCTAACAATACCTTCTTTCCCATAAAAAACTATTCATCCTTTTATTATAGACATTTTTGATTCTTTTTTGATTTCTATTTCGGACATTATTATAAAAATTAAACAAATAAGACAATTTTTATCCTAATTAATTTTATTTGTGCTATAATATTTGCACAAAAACAAAAAAAAGGAAACAATATGCCAAAAATCAACAAATACCAAGACATTTCAGAAATCGATAGAGAAGCGAAAAAAGACCTTATCGACAGACACTCTCCATTCATTCACTGTGCAGATACTGCAAAAGCTGGTGAGCCGTTTGAAGTAACAGTAAAAATGGGTAACGAGTATACTCACCCAGATGACTTTGATCACTTTATCGAGTCTGTAACACTTTTCGATGGTGATACACAACTTGCAAAAGCTACATATGTACCAGGAACTCTTGGTAACACAAAAGCGCACAACACAACTACATTCACTATCATCCCAACAGGTAAAAAACTTAAGCTTAACGCTCACGGTTACTGTACTAAACACGGTATCTGGGAAGGTACTGAAAAAGAAGTAACAGTAGAAGCGTAAGCAACTGCCCTACTTCATAAGCTTTAAAGCCCTATTTTAGGGCTTTAGCTTATATTTTATTCTATTCCTTATACCTACAACCAATAGTCAAATCTCTTATTATTCTCTCAACTTTTGTTATAATCCTCTATGCAAAAAATATGAATAATGAATTTATCTGTCCATTAAATAAATTACATCAAAAGGAACGACTTGAAAAAACGATATTTGATCATCACGGTACTCATCCTGCTATTAAGCGGATGTAACAAAGTTACGAAAGAGAATTACGACAAAATTGAGAGTGGTATGAGCTACAATGAAGTGGTCGAGGTTCTAGGTAAACCTAAAGGGTGTTCTGAAACGCTTGGAATAAGTAACTGTGAATGGAAAAATGATGATGCAATGATCGCTATCACCTTTATTTCAAATCAAGTGACAATTGCAGTTGCACATGGTCTTAAATAAGACCATGTGTTACTTTTAAGCTTTATCTATTGATAAGATTACTTTTCTAACGCTTTTTTCATAGATACACGTTGAAACTCCATCTCTTCTTTATCCAACACATTACCATAAATACTTTCTCTAAGTAACAATTTTTATTATCTGCATATAATGCAAATTTCTGTAAACTTCTAAAAACAGGCAATAGGCTGTGTATAAAAGCTACATAGCGCCTGTTAAAATAATAAGGGAGTGTGTAATAATGCGATCAAAGATTATATTTGTACTGTTATTCATGCTTGCTTTTACGCTTTTGCATGACTCCTTTTTCTCTCTTATAGAAAAAAATGATAATGTCAGTGTCGTACATAACATAGATGATAAATCATTATCTTCGGAATGTATTGAATTCAACAAAATACATGCTATGTTCCATTTTATTGCTATTGTCGTACCTTATAGTAATCGTCAGATGCTGTTTGCTAAAAAAGAGCACATACCACATCACTTGGTACAGTACACCCCTCCCCTTGTAAAAACCTCACACAAACCACCAATAGTATAAAATTTAAATATAACATTACTGTTGATACTGTCGTATACTCTAGTATATCGGCATATTTCCACTATAGCCATGATGATGGCCTATTATTACGTACACTATAGAGAAAGAGAAAAATTTTTATGAAACAGATTATACTATTTGTGTTATTGATACAGTTGCCGTACGCTTCAACATTGACTTTAAAAGAAGTGTTGGAATCTGCAAAGAAGCATCAGACACTTACACAGGCACTCGATCAGGAGCGTCTTTTCCTCGAAGCAAAAAACCTTGCAGAGACATCTTTGGATCCTATGGAGCTTTACGGTTCTGGGACAAAAGCCTATCCAATTGATGGTAGAAAAAATGGATACGAATACTCCGTCGGTATTTCTAAGACACTTCCTTTGGGCAATACTCAGGAACAGGATGAAATGATCAACCGTCTGAATAATGAAGCCTATCTTTTAGAAGAAGAGAGAAAGATCTTGAGTTTTGAAAACAACCTGAAGAGTCTTTATCATCAACATTGTTTGGATTATAAGAGCTACCACAGTTTCAATCAAAACTATCAGGAGTTTGAAACACTCTATAAAAAGAAAGAAAAGGCGTACAGATATCAAGAGATATCGAAGACTGAACTTATGCAGCTGGAGATCGAAAAGCACAGACTCTATGCAAAACTCCAGGAGATGAAGACGATACAAAGCATATCAAAGCAAAAACTTTTTATTTTGGGACGTATCAACCATTCTGAAAAGACGGTATTGTCCTGTAGTGATATGTACCCGATCAGAGAATCTGTGAAACTTAAAGAACGTCCCTTTATGCTTTCTAAGGCAGCCTATGAAAAGCGTATACATAGCACAGAGATAGCATTGGAGAGATATACAAGACCATTGGACTCCGTCAGCCTTTCACTACAGTATGAACAGGAGATAGATATCGATAAATACAGTGTGGGCATATCTGTTCCCCTCTCTTTTAGTGGACGTAGATCAGAAAAAGAGCGTGCCGCGGCTATGCATAAAAATTCGGCTATAGAGTTTCAGTATGAAAATATGATGGCTGAGAAAGAAAGTATGTACTTATCATTGACAAGTACATTGAAAAGCAGTGCCTTGATGGTCAGGTCATTGAAGCATGATCTAAATAATTATAAAAAGAACCTTTTACCTCTTATCAGGAAGAGTTACGATCTTGGTGAAAGTTCCGTCATAGAATATTTATTGAACAGGCAGAATTACCATCAGCTCACGCAAGAGCTTTTTGCAACACAAAAAGCCTATTATCATACACTCTTTACGCTCTTTACATTTATTGAATCAAAGGATAACCAATGAAAAAACAACTGATCTTTTTAGCACTATTTATATGCTCTTTAAATGCAGAGACAATTACGCTTACATCGGAACAAGAAGCAAACTGGAAGATCAAAACTGAAATACCGAAAAGCTCAGATAGATTGCCATTAGGTGAATTTATCGTTGAAGTTGTGACGCCACCTTCACTCTTACATACGGTCTCCTTGCCATTTGAAGCAAATGTGCAGATACTGAATGTAGCCAGGTATGAAAAAGTGGACAAAGGAGGTATACTGGCCGAAGTTACAGGGACAGAATGGATAGAGACACAACAAAAAGCCATAGCTGAAGTCATAGAGTTTCGTCATCATCAACATTTGACTGAGCGTAAGAATCTACTCTGTAAAGAAGAGATCATTCCTCAAAAAGAGTGTATGATTGCAAATGCAGAACTTGAAACAGACAGGATCAAAGTCTTTGCATCCAAAGCCATGCTGAAAAGTTACGGTGCAAGCGATGAGATGATTGACAAACTTTTGAAAGACCTTACATTGTTCCCAACCATAGAGATAAAAAGCAGTGTCAAGGGAAGTGTAGTTCAACTGCTAGCTGCACCAGGGAAAAGTATCAGTCCTACAGAAGCACTGTTTGTCATTCAACAAGATGGCCCTTTATGGATTGAAAGTTCTATAGAAGCATACAGAGCAGAAGTACTGAGAGAAGCACAAAAGGTAGAGATAGTTCTTGAAAATCATACTTTTGATAGCTCGATTTTGCAGATTTCTCCAGTGATCAATCATGAGAATCAGACTAGAGAGATACGTTTTCTGGTACCTTCGGATATTAAGATTTTTCCCGGACTTCGTAACAGTGCAAAGATCATACTTTTAGAACAGTGCATTAAGATAAGAAAAGATTCTGTGATCAAGGTAGGTGAAGCACAAGTAGTTTTTTATAAAAACAAGCATGGCTACACTCCATTGCCTGTAGATATAGTGTCTGAAGATAATCAATACTACTTTGTCAAACCATCCCCACTGTTAAAAAACAAGATAGCTATCAGCTCTGTGGCTATCCTCAAAAGTATGCTGGGAAACGAAGATGAATAAGTTGATCAGTTTTGCCCTTGCACAAAGGCTTTTCTTATCCTTGTTGGCGCTCGTGGTGCTTGGTTTCGGTATCAAGGCTTATAAGGAATTACCTATCGATGCATTTCCGGATATCTCCCCTACTCAGGTAAAGATCATCCTAAAGTCAAGCGGAATGACACCTTCTGAGATAGAGTCACGGATTATCGTTCCCCTCGAGATGCAAATGGTCGGTATACCGCATGAAACAATGTTACGCTCCATTTCTAAATATGGTCTGTGTGATATCACCATTGACTTTGAAGATGGAACAGATATCTATTGGGCCAGACAGCAGGTCAATGAAAGGCTTTCTGACATCAGAGACGATCTTCCTGCAAATCTTGAAGGGGGGCTTGCGCCTATCTCTACACCTTTAAGCGAGATATTAATGTTCACGATCGAATCCAATACCCTTTCACTTGAAGAAAAAAGAACGATTTTGGATTGGGTTATCACTCCCAAGATACGTGCTATCAGTGGTGTTGCAGAAGTGAGCCCTCTGGGAGGGAAGGTAAAAACCTATGAAGTGGTACCTGATATGAACAAAATGAGAAGTATGAAAGTGACACTCTCCCAGATATTTAAAGCACTTGAAAAGAACAATCAAAACGATGGTGCAGGACGTGTTTCACAAGGGGTAGAGAGCATCTTGGTAAGAAGTGTTGGTCGTTTAAAAAACCTGCATGATATCCGTACATTGCCTGTTGGAAAACGGGGAGAGAAGATCATCACCATAGGTGATGTGGCTGGCGTGAGGTATGGATATATCACACGTTCAGGTTTCGTCAGTAAAAATGGAGAAGGAGAAGCTGTACAGGGTCTGGTTCTCGGACTTAAAGGGGCAAATACGGCTTTGGTCCTTGATAAAGTAAAAACAGAACTTAATAAACTTGACTTGATGCTGCCGGAAGATACAAAGATAGATATATTTTATGACCGTTCGGACCTTGTCAATCTTGCGACTGATACGGTAAAAAACGCACTCTATGAAGCTGTCATACTCATTATGGTCATTCTACTGCTTATGTTGGGAAATCTTGCTTCTGCACTGAGTGTTGCACTTATTCTTCCTTTTGCACTGCTGATGAGTTTCATCGCGATGCAATATTTTGGTCTGACAGCCAACCTGATGAGCCTTGGTGGACTTGCCATAGCTATAGGTATCCTTGTAGATTCTGCGGTCGTGGTGGTAGAGCACATTACTGCAGAGCTTGGAAATCCTAAGCACACAAAACAGAACAAGCTGCACATCATCTATGCAGCAACGACTGAAATGGCTCCCTCCATTATCACAGGGGTACTCATCATTATCATTGTGTTCATGCCACTTCTTACCCTTGAAGGTCTTGAAGGAAAGCTATTCCGACCTGTAGCACTGAGTATAATTTTTGCACTATTCTCTTCACTTGTGCTGGCATTGACGCTTATACCGGTGCTTAGTTCATTTATTCTAAGCAAAAGACCCGACAGAGAATCAGCCCTTATTCAGTATGTGACAAAAAAGTACAGGCCTGTGCTGCTTTTAGCATTAAACCATATTAAGGGCACTGTGATGGCGGTGCTTGTGCTTTTTGCCGGCTCTCTTTTTCTAGCATCAAAAACAGGAAAGACATTTATGCCTACAATGGATGAAGGAAGCATCATTATTGGGATAGAAATGCTACCTTCTATTTCTCTCAAGGAAAGTTTGGCACTGAACCTGAAATTGCAAAAAAAACTTTTGGAAAAAGTACCTGAGATAAAGGAGATCATAGCAAGAACTGGAAGTGATGAACTTGGTCTCGATCCCATGAGTCTGAACGATACAGATACCTTTCTGGTTCTTAAGGACAAAGAAACGTGGCGGGAGCCCTCGAAAGAATTTGTTATGAATGAGATCAGAAATGTACTAGATGCGTTTGTCGGGATAGAGTATAGCTTCACACAGCCTATAGAGATGAGGGTATCTGAAATGCTTACGGGAGTCAGGGGTGATCTTGCTATCGATATCTTTGGGACTGACAATAACACACTTGAAGAGATCGCCGTAAAGATCAAAGAGATACTCGAAGTTATAGAAGGAAGCAGAGATGTCTACAAAAAAGCCAATGAAGGTGTGGAGTATTTTGAACTGAAATTCAACCAGAAAGCTATGGCATATCATGGTATCAGTCAGCTGGAGATCAATCATTTTCTCAAAGTAATGGTCACAGGTATGCAAGTAGGTATTATTCAGGAAGATATGCGTCGTATAGATCTTATCGTAAAAGGAGATGAGAGTCTGCAAAATTCACTTGATAAGATAGAAAAACTCTACTATCCGTTGGAAAATGGGAATGCGGTTCCTCTAAGTAATTTTGTAAAGTTCGTCTCCAACGAAGGACCTGTACAGATAGAGCATGAACATGGGTACAGAAAAACAATCGTACAAACGAATGTTGAAGGTAGAGACCTTGTCAGTTTTGTAGAAGAAGCTAAGAAAAGGATCGAAAAAGAGGTTAAACTTCCTGCAGGCTATTATCTTGCGTTTGGAGGAGAGTTTGAAAATCAGCAAAGGGCTGCAGATAGATTGGCGATCATCATACCTTTGGCTCTTTTTTTGGTCTTTATCCTTCTCTTTGTCTCTTTTGGGTCTTTAAGACAAGCTGCTATGGTGCTGATCAACGTGCCTTTGGCTTTGATCGGTGGCTTTATCGGGCTCTATGTGAGCGGGGAATATATGTCCGTGCCAGCATCGGTCGGATTCATCGCCCTGCTTGGGATCGCTGTTCTGAACGGTGTGGTACTAGTGAATTATTTCAACTATCTAATGCTGAATGGAAGGACGCTGAAAGATGCGGTGGTAGAGGGATCCATCAAAAGACTCAGACCTGTACTCATGACTGCGACCATTGCGGCATTTGGTCTTCTCCCTTTACTTTTTGCTACAGGACCGGGTTCTGAGATACAAAGACCTCTGGCGATCGTTGTGATCAATGGTCTTATCTCTTCGACACTGCTTACCCTTATCATTCTTCCTATACTCTATTTGAAGTTTTCAAAGAAAAGTGATGAGAAATAAATAGCTTCTTGAACCAATATAAGGCAGGTAACTACTCCTGCCCCCCCATATTACTCTCTTTTTCACTAAACCTATGTGACCCAAAATATCTATTTATACCTTTATCTATCTTCTGCTACACTACGTTCATAAAAGACTAAGGGTTAAAAATGAATATGCAAGAGATAGCAGATAAGTGTGAAAAAAAGTTTCTAGAAAAAATCGAAGAGAAAATGGGTGACAGTTCAGTAGTACCGTTGCCTGTGATCAAAAGATACTGTCGAATGCTGACGATCTATTGTGACTCAGAAGGTAAAGTAACGGAAAGCTTTATAAAATCGATGGAAAAATGTATTGAAGAGATAAAATCTATAGAGGGTATGGATGAAATCTTCGATGAATGCAATCAATGCCCTGAAGAGTCATAGAAACGGGTCTAAAAAATAAACAAAGCCATGCAATGATGCATGGCCTTTAAAAGATCTGGATCTTCCTTTTAATCATTAAATAGCAATAACATAGATATTTGGATCGAGTTTATCTCTTAGCGCATTTTGAATGGCTTGGAGTGTACCCGTACCTGAACTGGAACAGTCACTACATGCACCAAGATAACTAATGTAAACCTCAAATATCTCACCATTTTCTTTGACATTAAGCACATCGATGTCTCCACCATCCATAATAAGAAACTGTCTTACAGTGTTATCAATCGCAGTTTCAACTGCCATGACTCTATACTCTGGGCTTAATTCTCTAAAAGGTATAGCAGCCAGAGCCTTCTCTGCTTCTTCTTCCTCTGCCAATATTTTTTGGTGTGCTTCAATGAATGCAGAAAGGTTTTCTTTGCAATCAGTGTCTGAGGATCCAGCTTTTGTGTACTCTACAAGACCTTCAAGTGTATCAATGTTATGTAACTCGATAGACTCTTTTATAGAGGCAATGCTCATTGGGCTATCTTTACAAGGAACGGTTTTCTCCTCATGGTTTAATGGCTTATGAATATACTCTTTGACAGCCAGTTTTGCAGCATCAATCGCAAACGTGATCGTATAGCGTTCAGAAGAAGGAAGTGCTTCCATAGTAGGATTGTCACGTAGCAAGCGTTCCAAGGCTTTGTAAGTGATATCATTGATCTGTGGTATACTTTTATTCGTAGATATGAGTGCTAGCATATGATTGACTGCTATACCAGAGGCTATCCCTTCATAGGTATAACGTGCTAGGACAATGCTGTCTTCACGTGTGTTTATAGCCCAATATAGTGTAAGTTTGTATCCAAGTGCTTCATCGCCATAGGTATAGCTAAAAAGTGATGCACCCAGTTCTTCGGCTTCTTCTTCAGAGATAGTCCCCAAATATTTAGGTTCGTTTATAAACATTGCAACCTTGATACCATACTCATCGTTTGTTTCTTGATCCATTTTTTTTCCTTTAGGAGATAATGTGCACTTTAGCAAGCTAACCTAAAAATAGGCTAAAATAATGTCTAAAATATTTTTAATTTTTTCATTTCGGTAAATTACATTCCTTATAGTATTATTATTTGTATTTAGAAGGAAGATGAAAGAACAAATAATCATGTTTTTTACGATATAAACTTCATGAGGTACACCGTATAAGTCAAATACTATTCAGAGAACATATTAAGATGTTTGGGAGTATAATATTCTCATGAAAAACCTCCGAAATGCACTTTTACTTAAACAACTGTATCAACTCAAACAGCTGGGCTACAAATATACATCCGTCACACCATACAAAGAAGATGAGCAGCACCTAAGACTTCCTAACACATTGGATTCACTGAAAAAGCAAGCCATGGAGTGTCATTTGTGCGAGCTTAGCAAAAGTCGCCAGAAAGTGGTCTTTGGAGAGGGTGATCCACAAGCAGATATCCTTTTTATCGGTGAGGGACCAGGTACGATGGAAGATAGCTCCGGTAAACCTTTTGTCGGTAGATCAGGTGAACTACTCACAAAGATGATAGAGAATGTATTATTGATCTCCAGATCTGAGGTTTATATCACAAATATCGTGAAGTGCCGTCCCCCCAATAATGCAACACCTACACCGACCCAGGCACATACTTGTCAACCTTATCTCTTGAAGCAGATTGAACTCATACGGCCAAAGATCATAGTCACATTGGGTGTAACTGCTTATCATTATCTTACAGGTGATGATACAGAGATAAGTAAAGTGAGGGGTACCCTACACAAACAAAATGATTATACGGTCATCCCTACCTATCATCCAAGTTATTTACTGAGAAATCCAAGCGCTAAAAAAGAAGTGTTTGAAGACCTGTTGAAGGTCAAAGAGTTGATGGGGAAATAATCATAGGAGTTCCCCAAGAATACTGGGGAATGACAAAGAGAAGTGTTTAGGCTTCTCTTGCTTTTGTGACCAACTGTTCAACGATAGATGGATCTTCAAGTGTGGATATATCCTGTGTGATCTCTTCGTGTTTTGCGATAGAACGTAAAATTCTTCTCATGATCTTACCGGAACGTGTTTTAGGCAATCCCGGTACTTCAATGATATGGTCTGCTATGGCAATGTTACCTATTTCTGCTGCAAGCAATGCATTGATATGGTTCTTGATATCTTTGTTGATGTGCCCCTCTTTGAGTACAATATAGATGAAAATCGATTCACCTTTAATATCGTGAGGACGTCCTACTACCGCAACCTCTGCTACCGAATCATCTTTTTTTACTGCTGCTTCTATTTCCGCAGTTCCCATACGGTGTCCAGAAACATTGATCACATCATCTACACGACCGGTGATCGTAATGTAGCCTTCTTCATCAACGACTGCACCATCCCCGGAGAAATACACAGGTTTTCCATTTTTAACTGCGTCTCCAAAGTATGCTTTTTCATAACGTTTTGGATCTCCCCAAATATTTCTGATCATACTTGGCCACGGTTTTGTAATACAAAGGAGTCCTGTCTCCCCTATTTCTTTAGGCGTGCCATCAGGATCAATGACCTCTGCTATGATTCCTGGAAGTGCAAACGTGGCACATGCCGGTTTGATAGGTGTAGCACCAGGAAGCGGAGAGATCATATGTCCACCTGTTTCTGTCTGCCACCATGTATCAACAATGGCACATTTCGAGTTACCTACGGTTTCATAATACCATTTCCATGCCGGTGGATCTATAGGTTCTCCTACAGTTCCAAGTACCTTTAAACTTGATAGATCGTATTTCTCAGGCTCATGTTCACCCATTTTATGAAGTACACGGATCGCAGTCGGTGCTGTATAGAATTGGTTGATCTTATGGTCTTGAACCATTTTCCATGCACGTCCTGCATCAGGGTATGTCGGTACACCTTCAAACATGATAGTTGTTGTCCCCGCAGCCAAAGGTCCGTAGATAATATACGTATGCCCAGTGATCCAACCGATATCTGCGGTACACCAGTAGACATCATCCTCTTTAATATCAAAGACCCATTCCATCGTCATTTGTGCCCAAAGGATGTATCCTGCAGTTGCATGTTGTACGCCTTTTGGTTTACCCGTACTTCCTGAGGTATAGAGTAAGAAGAGCGGGTCTTCACTATCCATCAGTTCAAAAGGGCATTCTGCATGTTGAGATGTGATCAGTTCGTTGTAATCATGGTCTCTACCCTCTACCCATGTGATCTCTTCATTGTTTCTTTTTACGACAAGTACCGCTTCAACACTCTTGCCACCTTGTGAGAGTGCATCATCGACAACATGTTTAAGCATATAAGGCTTCCCTTTTCTATACGCACCATCTGCAGTGATGACAAGCTTCGCTTCTGCATCTTCGATACGGTCTTTCAGTGCTTCTGCAGAGAATCCGCCAAAAACGATGGAGTGGATTGCACCGATACGTGCACATGCAAGCATTGCATAGGCAGCTTCAGGGATCATAGGCATATAGAGTACCACTCTGTCGCCTTTTCCTACACCAAATTCATCTCTAAGTAAATTTGCCATTCTGTTCACACGTAGGGAGAGCTGCGCATAAGAGATCTTTTCTACATCACCTCTATCACCCTCAAATAAGATAGCGGTTTTGTCTGCTTTGTCTGCAAGGTGTCTGTCGATACACTGGTTGGAAACATTGAGCTTACCGTTGATGAACCATTTGTAAAATGGTGCATTACTCTCATCCAGTACCTGATCATAAGGAGCTAACCAGTCGATCTTTTCGTCAGCATACTCTCTCCAAAAACCTTCATAGTCTTCTAAAGCCTTATTCTGTAACGTCCAATACTCATCCATGTTTTTAATAGCAGCATTTGCAGCGAGTTCCGGATTTGGGTTAAAAGTCTCTTTTATCATTAACAATCCTTTGGTATGTATAGTAGAAAATCATTTTAACATAGAATTAAGAAAGAAAGTTTAAATAGGAGTATTAACTCCTATTTGTTGGATCTGGTGGTCAATTTGTATTATATGATCTCAATTTTTTCTATGACATCCAGACCAAAACCTGCCAGTCCGACAAATTCCGTATCTTTATTTGTGGTAAGCAGATTGATATTTTTAATGCCAAGGTCTTTAAGTATCTGAGCACCCACACCAAACTCTTTGGCTTGTTCGTGAGAGATCACTTTTGTATCAAGGAAGATCAGTGTGCCTCCATTGAGTTTTAAGTACTCTATAGAGTTGTTAAGTGCATTAAAACGTTTATCGTCAAGTACGAGTCCTATGTCTGAACCTATATTATGAAACTTCACATTGGCAGTTTCATGAGGTTTGTAAAACTGTATCACCGTATGTGTTCTATCGAGGTGGTCACAGTATGTGATCTTCTCAACTTTGATACCTCTGAGTTCACAATCCTCTTCTTTGACACGTTTGATCAATTTTTCATGAGCCAAACGGTACTCAACGATATCTGAAATGTACACAATGGAGAGATCATGTTTTTTTGAAAAGAGTTTAAGGTCATCCATACGTGCCATCTTTCCGTCATCCTTGATGATCTCACAGATCACAGCAGCAGGAGCCAGTCCAGCCAACTTACAAAGATCTACCGAACCTTCTGTATGTCCTGTTCTTACCAAAACACCACCATCTTTGGCGATCAATGGAAAGATATGCCCCGGACGTACAAAGTCTTCACTGACTGTTTGAGGATTTGCCAACTTGGAGATACAGTCATCTCTCTCAGCAGCTGAGATACCTGTTTCTGCGTTTGCTGAGTCTATGGAGACAGTGAATGCTGTTTCATGAGCAGATACATTATTACTTACCATGGGTACAAGATCAAGCTTGGAAGCGATCTCATTGGTGATAGGAGTACAGATCAATCCCCTGGCTTCTTTTGCCATGAAGTTAACCATATCCGGTGTAGAGAAAGTTGCTGCATAAACAAGGTCACCTTCGTTTTCACGATCTTCATCATCCATCATGATGACCATTTTTCCATGTTTTATATCTTCTATCGCTTTTTCTACTCTTTTAATCGCTTCAATTGACATTCATATTCTCCAAAAACTTTTATACAGTATATATAGTATTAATCGTATTATACCTATCTGGTACTTCACTTTAGAAACTTTTTTAAACTTTTCTTTCAAACCCCTTGACATGTGAAGCATATGGTGCTATAATGCCGTCCACATAAGCAGTTAGCTTATATCGATTGGGGTATCGCCAAGCGGTAAGGCAACGGTTTTTGGTACCGTTATTCGGGGGTTCGAATCCCTCTACCCCATCCATAAGATTTAATCTTGGTTTTATTAAATCAAGATACAATCTCACTTCATTTAAATCGAAAGATTTATAATTTCCTGTCGCGGGATAGAGCAGTTTGGTAGCTCGTCGGGCTCATAACCCGAAGGTCGTTGGTTCAAATCCGGCTCCCGCAACCAATTATAAATATCGGTATCATCGTTAATACAAGACAATCAATCAAAATAATATTTACTACGAATTTTAGTCAAGGTACACACTTTATTTTCTCAAGCTACTTTATTGAGATTACTTTTTTAAAAAATATCTCAATACACAAATACCCTCCCCCTACTTCAAAACATCCAATGGTAGATAATAGATATAGTGGTCAGATAAATTTTTGAAAAATATGGCCTAATTAAATCCCCCATACTAGGACATCGTTTTCTTCCTTACGTCCAAACTCTTCATTGCCATTTTTTCAACAATTTTTGAACATTTTAGTGATATGCTTTAGCATTAGAGTGAAAGGTTTACAATGAAATTGAAGTTAATGCTAAGTGGTCTGATTACATTAATCGCTCTTCTTTTAGTCGGATGTGGCAACAATAATGGTAACACTGCCATGGATGTCTCAGTAAGAGGCTTTCAGGGAATAGTTGAAGAACATCTTGCAGGCATTTTGAATGCAGAACGAGCGATCGCTGCGAGTGTAGAGGCGCAATCAGGCGATTGGGATACGGTCAAGCCTATATTGGCACAATTCGCTGATGACTTGAGCACCGATGCTGCCGTTTGGTACGTCTTTTCGGATGGGCATTACTACACTGTCGAAAAAGATCTTGTTGATGCAAGTCTCAGTGACCGTGACTATTTTTCATCCTTAATGAGCGGTGAGGATATCGAAGGCGATCTGGTCATCAGCAAATCAACCGGGAAGCGTTCCATCATTGTCGCTACACAGGTAGGTGGCAACACCAGTGTTGCAATCGGTGTTTCTGTTGATGCCGAACTGCTTTCTCAACTCGTAACTGAAAGATTGCAGCTGCCGGAAAATATGTATTTTTTTGCTTTGGATCAAGAATTTCAGACACCAATACATAGTAATATTGAGCGCATTTTCGCCTATCCTGCTGAATTTGACGAATCTGTAGAGGGTGTGTTTAAATCCATTCAGGGTAATGATCAAGGGGTTATCACTTATACGTTGAATGGCGATCAGATTACAGCAACCTATCATGCCTCAGAGATACTTGGCTGGCAATTCTTTATTGCGGAGAAGTAAATAGCTTCAGTAGATGAAATAGCAAATTGTATTTTATTCCAAAATGGTCAAGACATAATAATTTTCTTTAATATTTCACAGGCTACAAATTGGTGTAACTCTGGTTCTGTTGCAAGAGTTAAAAGTAAGGTATTATCTTAGGGCTTCAGTTGCTATTAGTTCTAATGTAGATTTATCTGTAATTTGTGGAAATATTATTTTCACTGCATCAATTACAGCTTTTTTAAGTTGATTTTTCTTGTAATTCTCTTTGACATATATAGCTATTTTAAGCTCTTTTGGTAGATCTGCTCCCAAAGTCTCAAGTGTCTCTTTAGTTGCTCTTATCTTGGCATCTGTGATACTATGTGCAGTTTTTATGGTATTTAGAACCATGAAATAATGTAAAACCCTCAAACTAAGTTCATCTTCTAGCTCGGGTGCATAGAATAAAGGTGTTGTCATCTTGGCTGTCTGTGTATCATTAAGCAGTACATCAAAGATATTCTCTACAGTATACTTAGTGTCTTGCATATCCTCTTCTAGTATTGCAACTTCTTCTCTTAATAAAGGGTCATTTAAGTATTCTCTATCTGTTTTAGGCTCTTCCCTAGATTTTCTCTTTATGTATTTATTATAGAGTGTAAGTGATTCAGGTTTCTCACCAGAGCCTCTCTTGGCTGCCCACTCTATATATTCAAGTTCTTTTTCTTTATTTGCATAGTGCTCTTTTAATATTTTAGGGTCTAGTTCAAAGTCAAACATGCTACACCTCCGTCCATTTAGTCTTAGTATCGAAAGTTGTTGGTTTAAATTTAATCTTTTAAACTCTTAACTATCCATTCTTTTTCAAGTAAAAGTAACTCACCTGAAAATATCTGTCCTACAAATTTATCTCCCAGGCTATAGTTACCTACACCTTTAGGCGTGCCACTCATGATAATATCGTTATCGTCCAATGTCATAAAACTTTGTATCTCTGAAAGCATAGTATCAGGTTTATACATCATTAAATCGTACGTAGCAAATTGTACTAGTTTATTATTGATATAGAGCTTCATTTTCAACGTGCTGATATCTACATCAAGATTGATAAATTCACTTAGTACAGCAGAATGATCAAATGCTTTGGCTCTCTCCCATGGCAAACTTTTGGATTTCAGATGGTTTTGAATATCAGCATGTGTCAGATCAAGTCCAAAGCCTATACCATCGATTTTTGCATCACGGATTAAAAAACAGATCTCACCCTCATATCGACAATGTTCTGAAAAGTAGTAAAGTGTGTCACTTATGGCTGAATTTGGTTTGTTGAAAACGACCATACTCGAAGGGATCTCATTACCCAACTCTTCTATATGTGCGACATAATTTCGACCTATACAGACTACTTTAGATACTTCTAAGTATTGGTTTTTGTATTGAATTGTTTTCATTTACTTTGTCAAAGCCTCCATGGCCTTATTTTGTTCTTCGATACGTTTGTTAGCCTTATTCACCGACTTCTTGCTTGACTCTCTCGAATTAACTCGACTAGTTAGATATGAAGTAGGGTTTTGTAGGGTGTTGGAGATACTAAGCGCTTCAACATTTCTTTTATAGGTATTTGTAGGAGTATCAAGTTCGATTTTTTTAGGTGGTTCCGTAGTATCTGTATAAGTATTTTGTATTGGATCTTCTTTGGTCATAAATAAAAATAACCCTGCAATAATCAAAATAACGAGCATGATGTTTTTCATCTACCACCCTCCTCTTTCATATTTTATAGAGACTAGTATAGCATAACAAAAGGATGAAGAAGTGTTAAAAAAGTTTTTTAGGTCTGAGTATATCACCCTGACCCTTTTAGGGTCTAGGTGATGTAAAAACAAGGAAGTTTGATGATTGTTTAATGATTATGCATCAGTAGATAATTGATTCTCAATGGCATCTGTAAGTTCATGTAAAACATTATGTACTTTGTTATCTGTTCCCAGTCTACCTGGATTCATTTGGATTTTATCTACAAACTCTACATTGACATTATCGTTTGTATAAGCTACCTTCACATAAACAGTCATTTGTTTGTTCTGATGTCTGTTCTGATATCTGTATGTGAAGTAGTCTTTATTTTTAATTTTCTTTTTAAAATAAAGTGTTTGTGATGCATTTTGCATAGCTGGTGTATATTGTGTCCACTCATCATTCATTGCAGCCGTTTGAATGGCATTGATCATTTTATCTTCTTTCACTGTCATTTGAGACGCTGCAAATCCGTTTGTACCTAGTAAAAAGCTTGCTATAGTTGTAAGCACTAATAATTTTTTCATGTATATATTCTCCTAATTATGTATATATTTTAGTTATTTTTGTATTGGTTAAATTTGTATATACGAACAATCACACGAGTACATACCAACAAATGCAGGCAGTGTGATCGCGCTTTAAGAGAATATAGGAGGTTTGAAGATAGTATTGAGATAGAGTTGATCTACGATAGGTGTTGAGAAATCAAAACCAGTAAATGGTTTTGTTTCCTTTGAATAAGGTTTTGGAACAAAGGCAATTAGCTTTTCATCTAATATTTGTTGTGTCTCTTTCTCTTCCAGTGAAATTTGGATTTTTGTTTCTGATATACTATCCGCCAATTTAGGTGAAGAGATGTCAAAAGAGATGGCAGTCAACATAACAATGATAAGCGATACAATATAATGCCTGTTTAGTTTCATAAGCTTGATACTACCAAATTTTGTTAATGATGTCAATATCTTTTAGTGAAGTTATCATTTATTTTTATGACTTTTGTCTTTTTTGTATCTCTTGGATTCTTGACGGTAACGCTTTTCATCATAACGATCACGCTGATGTTCACCCAGATAGTGCTTATTGTGTTTATAATAGCCGTTCTTATAGTTTGGATGTTTCTCTTTTCTATACTTTTTTCTATAATGTTCCTGGTACCCTCTCTCATAGTAATGACCACCCTTTAGTCTTTTACCTTTATAATAGTAGTACCCGTTCCTCCAGTCACCACCATAGTAGTATCTGTTATTGTAAAAGTAGTAAGGTCTTTCATCTTGGTAGTGTGGTTTATCATACGCTCGATTATACTGGTCGTAATATCCTTGTGGATAATAGTGTCCACCACTTAGTCTTCTGCCCTCATAGTAGTAGCTTCCGTTTCTCCAGTCACCACCATAATAGTATTTGTTATTGTAAAAGTAATAAGGTCTGTCATCACGGTACTGCGGTTTATCATATGTACCTAAGATCACATCTACCACCACTCTTTCCAGTAAAGACTGTGCAGATACTTGTAGAGGCATACATACACTGATGCATACCAAACTGCTCATGATCATTTTTTTCATTGTTCCTCCTAATTTTGATATATTACAGTATAAAATAAAAATGTGGAGTTATTGTATAAAAACAATTTTATACTCTCTGTCTATCGACGTTAACTTTTCTTCTATCCTTCCTGTTTAGAGAATGGTCTTATTTTACCTTAAGCTTCTCAGCCATTTTACAGCCTTCTTCAGAACCGAGTTTACAGGCTTTTTCGTAGTATTCAATCGCTTTTGAAATATCTTTTTCCAATACTTCACCCTTCTCATATTTCATTGCGACTGAAAAACATCCATAATAGTCGCCATGATTATTACAGTCATCTATATAGTCTTGAACGATCTCTCTTTCCGTCAGCTCTTCACCAAGATCATCATCGAACTCATCAGACTCTGCATGTGTAAAGCTGCTCATACTTAACACAAGTATACTTGCAAGTAGTATTTTTTTCATTGGTATTCCTTTTTTAGATTATTTTACGTATTTTACTGACAAAATGATTTATCTTTGATATTTTTTTTGAAATTATTTTTAATGATGAAACATCATTGACCATTATCAAAGAATCGCCTAATGAAATGAGGTAAAGCAAAGATTCTTATATTATTTTTTAACGATATCCCGTCTATGTATCATTTTACTTACGTATCATTCGATATATCATATTTGGATGATCGAATGAAAAGAACAGTCATAAGTATCATGCCAATAAATACAGTGATAGAGAATAGTGCCAAAAATGGGTCAATAGTTTCAAGAGAAACAAAATTTCCATAATATAAAAATAAACCAATGACAACGCCAAGTGTTCCGACTTGATGAATATAAAATTGGGTAACAGATAGTTTTGAGATCAGGTTATTGAGCCAGAGTTTGTGACACAGACCATAGATAAATGAGACAACAAAACCAATGAGAAGGATATGCGTATGCGTTACTAAATGACTATGGTCTTTGGATGCTGCCATAAAAATACCAAGTGCCAAGCCAATGATGGCATACATGAGACTGATAAATATAAATTTTCTGTCCATATTACTCTCCTATTGTGAATATAAGACCCATATTAGGCACTTTCGTCGTTGGAGTTTAGTATCGCATCTATACTATTGTAGCACTTTTTTCGTCATTTATTTCTCAAACATAGAATGACGTATTCATGGATATCATTTTCTATGACAATTTGACATACTTTCAACTTCTTTCATCTTTTTCTGTCAGAATACATCTATGAAATCTACATCCAAAGAACTGCTTGAATCGGTCAGTAAGCATTGTTACAATGAATTAACACTCTACAAGTTCAACAATACGACACTTCACGTAAGTGATAAGTACAGAGAAGGCAGAGTAACTGCATTGGAGTACCTTATTGAACTTACTTACTATTACCTACAAGAAGAAAAGAAAATAGGAGAAGAGTTTAAGCTGCAGATATCAAAACAGTTAAAGCGTTATGATTGTCTGGATGACACAGAGTATAAACGTGGTCTTTATGATGCATTACATGCAGTATCGGGATTGTAGTGGTTTCTTTGTAAAGAAGAGTGTTCAGTATGGTGTGTCATAAACACACCCTGTAAGGATATCACAATGTACCTCAATGACTTGAAGACCATTCTATTACTGGTTAAGCAATAGGGATAAAAACCTATTCAAAAAATGATAGTAGATCTTTCACATGTGCATTGGTCAGATCTTTTCCAATACTCTTTCCGAGTTTTTCCTTGGTTTTTGTATCGATCATTTCAGTGAGTTTATTCAAGTTTTCCTGAGGAAAGGCAAGATGCCATTTTGGAGGGTTGGTTTCAGAGATCAATGCAATGATATCATCAGCGATCTGCTGCATACCGCGACGCTCTGCTTCTAATGAACGGTTATGCTGTTCACCGGTATTGTGCCCCTGATTTCCCAACTGGTCACTCATGTCATCGGATGTATGGGTATGCGGTTCTATATATTCAAATTTTTTAATTGTGGTTAGGTTTCTTCTCACTTTTTGCGTGCCGGCACTCACATTTCTTGTCTCTTGGGGATCAATACCTGTGACTGTATCAACCTGATATGCATCAAACCCACCTAAGTTAGCGATAACTATAATATTTTCATTAAAATTCATGACTACATTACCTCCTTTGATTTTATTATATTTTATTATAACGACTTTATGCCCTTTACTCAAGTCCTAATAAAATCGTTATTTAGTTTTTTTGGGAAGATTATAATTTGATTGATGATTGAAATAAGAAGTTACTGGAAAGAGTGGGTAAATACCCACTCTTTATATGATGACAGTTCTTGTTTATAAAAATTTATGGTTTAGTGATAGCCCAAGTACCATCGCCATTTTCTGCACCTGAGTGCTGAATGTTCACATAAAGTGTTTCTGGATCAGTTGGGCTGAAGTAGATACCTGTACCTTCTGCACTACCATCAGTCAATGAAGCAAAAAGTTTCACAGATTTAGAAGCACCGAATTCATTAGTTTGAGTTGATGCGAACCAGATATCTGATGGACTATTGTCTTCAACCATAACCAAGTCACCGTTTGGTGCTTTAGCAAGATTATCTACACTGTCAAAACCAGTCTGATGACCATCTTGACCGGGTTTACCAAGTTCAATAGGAGCATTAAGTCCTGCTTTAACAAAGTTAGTCACCTTTATAGTCTCAAGATCGATTGCAAGTACACGACCTTCATAATACTCTTTGCCGTACTCGTCTCTTGGACCTTCAGTGATCGCTGCATAAAGTACACCATCAATGATCTGTAAGTCTTCAGGACGCTGGTAGCTGGCACCACCTATATCAGAACCTGATTCACGTGCATTTTCCGGATCTATTGGTCCTAACCATGCTCCTTGACCTGTTCCATCACGGTTAGCATCTGGGAAACCAAGAACATAGAGGTTACCTGATGATAGATCACCATATGTATTTGGTACGAATTTGTAGATACCGCCGCCACAAGGAAGTTGAGTATCACCTAAATTAGTGACACCAATACCATTCGTATCTGTACAACCTTGAGTACGACCACGGTGCTCATCAACGACATAAACATTACCGTCTGCATCAACTTGAACACCTTCATGTGAAAGTTTACCTACTGCAGGACGCTCAGTAACAGTTCCGGACATCATATCATTAGGGTCAAGTGTCAATTCATAGAAAGAACCAGCAGTTGTCTCTGAATTAAATACTATACTTCCCCATGGCGTCCATGCGATACCGTCAATTGCAGTGAAATTTGTAGACTGGGCAATGATTTTAGTCTCACCCGTTTCCAGATCGACAACGGATACTGCACCACCTAAATCATTCCATTCAGTAGGAGCAGTTGCACCTAGACGAACTTCATGTGTACGGTAAAGATAACGACCTGCATTTGTACCAGTTTCATTCACCACGTTCATATCGTGCCAATCATTTTCAGTAGGATAGATATTTAGATCAGTTTCATCAGATACAACCGTCTGAATATAACCTTCCGGTAATTTCCAAGGTGCACTTGGATCCCAATTCTCTGCATTAGCAGATAATTCTATTGGAACAAAATTACTGAAATTGATATTACCTGTTGCATCAACTTCCTCTATATTATCAACATTATCAACTCCATTTGTACCATCTGTAGTACACGCAGATAATGTTAAAACTAATGCTGCCGATGCAGCAATACTGATCCATTTGCTCATTTTAGCTCCCTTGTTTTGTTTAATACATAAAAATGCAGTGGGATATTAGAAGAAATTGATAACAAATATATATTATTTTGATTACATGCATGTATCCGTATAAGATAAATAAAAGTTATAACTATATGATATGGCTCTTTTAATGACTGATTTAATTTATAGAACTCTGTACCACTACTCTTAAGTTTTTTGAGGCACAATAAAATTACAAAGAGATAAGCAAAGGGATAGAGTATATCAATGGTTAAACAGACAAGAAAAATACTGCTGGCAATATTATTGGGGGTCATTGCGTTTGGAGTGATGATCGCATTTTTTACACTTGAACAGTCTCTTATGGTTGCAGTGATCGTATTGATGGTGACACTGTGGACGAATGAGGGGTTGCCTCTGGCTGTGGTTTCACTGCTTCCGATCGTTCTTTTCCCCGCCACAGGAATATTATCTACAAAAGAGACGGCGGTAAACTATGCCAATCCCATCATCTACCTTTTTCTAGGTGGTTTTTTGATCGCGATCGCTGTTGAGAAGACAGGACTTCACAAAGTGATAGCAAGCAGAATGCTAGATCTGTTCCCAAATTCTGTCAGAGGCATTATCTTTGCTTTAATCATCACATCGGGGCTTTTAAGTTCTATACTCTCAAACACCACGACCACTCTGCTCCTGCTTCCAATCGCACTCTTCTTAACCGAAGATGTAAAACTCAAAATGCGATTTGCTTTAAGTATAGCCTATGGGGCAAGTATTGGAGGTATATTGACACCTATCGGTACGCCGCCTAACCTGATACTTTTGGGGATCATGAATGAGATGGGGATGGAAGCTATTCCTTTTGTCCAGTGGATGTATATGGTTGCACCATTGGTTTTCTTGATGTTTATAGCAGTGGGGTATATTCTGGGAGCGGGTGTTAAAAATCTGTATATTGAAGCAGATCTCAGTAACAAAACGCTTACTGCCGATCAAAAGAAAGTCGTCTATCTTCTTTTCGGGTTGATCATACTGCTCTTAGTCAATGCTCCTATTAAACCGTATTACAATGGATTGGGGTTGAGTGAACCGGGTATACTGCTTGCAGCCGGGCTGCTTCTTTTTGTCCCGCCTTTTTCAATTTTGGAGTGGATGGATGATAAAGAGAGCATCCCCTACCGTATCATGTTTCTTTTTGGTGCAGGGTTTGCGATAGCTGCGGCGGTCACAAAGACGGGTATGGCTGAAGAGATCGCTTCACATCTTATGGGCTTCGCGAATATGCCTATGATCCTGTTCTTACTTATCATTGCTGCTATGATCACCTTTACTACAGAGATCACCAGCAATACCGCACTGATATCGATCATGCTTCCTATTCTCTATAAGGTAGCCGAACAAACGGGTATGGATGCAACACTGATCATGATGGTCGCGACGGTCTGCGCTTCGTATGCATTTATGCTTCCTATTGCTACCCCGCCTAATGCAATAGCGATGAGTTCAGGTGCAGTTTCAGTCAAAACAATGGCGACATACGGGATCATGTTTAATCTAATGGGTATTCTACTTATCGTGACAATTGCCCGATCTCTCTGGATACAGTTGCTGTAGATCGTAGTTTATTCCATCTCCAGTGTCATCAGATACATCTCTTCACCGTCAAGGACCGATACATCTGTACTTTGGCAGTGAAGACACTGATAGCGAACTTCATTCTGCTCGCTCTCTTGCTGACACGTATTGCAGTAGAGCTTAAGATCCTGTAGCTGCATGACAAATTCTGCACCGTCACACACGGTTTTTTCTCTAAATGTTTCAAAAGCGGTTTTTAGCAGATGTGGTTCCACTCCGCTGAGTTTGCCTATTTTGGTCACTACTTTGGTGACTTTCGTTGAATTATTTGCTCTGGCATGATCTTCACACTGTTCTAAAAGGGCTTGGACTATGGAGTATTCATGCATGACGTTAGCATATCCTAGGTAAAAGTTCGCCTTTTGGCAAGTCAAGATAACGGCTGCTTCCATAGGCAGAATGAAGGATGACCCTTCCCTCTTTTTTTCTACTTACCTGGCCGATCATAGTTGCTTTCTTTGTGACTTCTACTGTATGCAGTGCAGCTAATGCCATTTGTGCATCTTTTTCAGGGACAGACAGTATAAAGGTACCCTCATTGGCAAAATCAAAAGCTTCAAAACCAAACAGTTCACATATCCCCTGCACCGCTTGATCAACAGGTATGTTTGACTCTTTGATTTCCAAACAGACTGCACTTTGTTCAGCCCATTCATTCAATACTGCAGAAAGGCCTCCACGTGTAGCATCACGCATAGCAGAGATAGAAACATTTGCATCGATTAAGGCTTGAACTGCTGGCCATAATGTGGCACAATCACTCTTAAGATCACCAGAAATTCCCAATCCTTCACGTTCCATCAGGATCGCTGCACCATGCCGTCCCACATCACCTGAGACGATAATGATATCTCCCTCCTGAAGATGATTTGCTGAGATCCCCTCTTTTTCTATCTCCCCTATGCCTGAGGTATTGATAAATAATTTGTCAACGGCACCTTTGGGAACCACTTTGGTATCACCACAGACAATTTTTGCTCCGGAGTGTTTAAGCTCCTCTGCCATTGCTTTTACGATAGTCTTCAAGTCATCAAAAGAAAATCCTTCCTCGATCATGAAGGAGGCACTAAGATAAAGTGGTTTGGCACCCATCATGGCAAGATCATTGACCGTACCTGCTATGGCAAGTTTTCCTATGTTTCCACCATTGAAGAAGATCGGGCTTACGGTAAAACTATCTGTGGTAAACGCGATCTTTTTTTTGACTTCCAAAACGGCAGCATCTTCTGCAGCGAGCAGTGTATCATTGGAGAAATAGTGATAGAAGAGATCGTGAATGAGGCTGTTAGTCTCTTCTCCACCACCACCGTGGCTCAGCTGTATCTGTTTAGGACTTGTCATTTAGATCTCTCCATATCGGTAATAGGCATTACAGGCACCTTCTGCGCTGACCATACAACTACCCATAGGATTGTTTGGTGTACAAGCCGTTCCAAAGACCTGACAGTTATTCGGCTTAGCCAATCCTTTGAGTATCGTTCCGCAGATACAAAGTTTATGGTCATCAATAGGCTCTGTTGGTAGAATATCAGCAAATATTTTTTCTGCATCATAAGCAGCATACTCTTCTCTTAGTTCAAGTGCACTATCTGGAATGTCGCCTATGCCACGCCAGCGAAAATGTTTACGTGGTTCCATGAATTTTGCTATCATTTCCTGTGCTTTAATATTGCCCTCTAAGGTCACAGATCGGCTGTATTGAATCTCCATTTCACAGCGCTCTTCATTCTTTTGCCTCACGATCATCAAAATGCTCTGCAGTACATCAATCGGTTCAAACCCACTGACTACTACAGGTGCACCATATTTTTCAGGTAATGGCTGATAGATCTTCGCTCCACTGATGACGCTGACATGTGCAGGGCCTATAAACGCATTGATCTTTGCCTGACCATCTGCCATGATGGCATCCACTGCCGGAGGAACAAGTACATGATTGATATGAAAATAAAGATTAGTGATACCTTGTTTTTCGACCTGCTCTAGTAATGCTGCTGTCATAGGGGTTGTTGTTTCAAAACCTATGGCAAAGAAAACAACTTTTTTATCTGGATTTTCAAGTGCGATCTTGATCGCATCCAAAGGTGAATACAATGCGCGTATATCACAACCATTAGCCCGTTCCACCGCCAAAGAACTTTTAGAACCTGGTACACGGATCATATCACCCAGGGTGAGTAAAATGGTATCTTCCATCTGCGCCAAGGCGATTGCATGATCGATCCGTTCTTTTGGCATGATGCATACCGGACAACCAGGACCATGTATAAAATCTATATTATGAGGGAGTAGTTGCTTTAGCCCATATTTCATAATGGTATGGGTATGCCCACCACATACTTCCATAATATTTAACGTTTCTTTTAAATTTTTTGTTTCATCCGTAATGGTCTTAGCCAAGGCTTTGATAACATCAGGGTCTCGAAACCCGTCATAAAGATCTTTAAGCTGAAGTTCACTCATACCTGGGTCCGATTATCACATTGGTCATCCGATTCAATGACTTGCCGTCTCTCTTCCTCTTCCATAGCTTCAAGCATTTCCCGATAAAGCTCAAGACTTTGCAAGGCTTCTTCTTCATCTATTTTATTCATTGCAAAACCGACATGGATGAGTATATAGTCTCCTATGTTGATCTCATCAGCTATGAGATCAAGGCTTACATGGCGTTTGATCCCCATTGTATCAACTGTAGCCATATTGTTGTCATCAATTTTCACTACTTTAGAGGGTATGGACAGACACATATTAAGCCCTCATTTTTCGTTTGAAATTTATCCACTCTACAACGGAACGAATAGACTCTTTATCATTGATATTGACTTCCAGGATATCCACATTGGGTTTAATGCGTCTGGCCTGGGCTTTTTCATTTTCAATATCATACTTGAAGTATGGCAGAAGGTCGGTTTTTGTGATGAGGACAAGATCGGCCTGACGGAACATGACAGGATATTTGGCTATCTTGTCTTCCCCTTCGGGTATAGAGACCAGTACGATGTTCAAATGTGTACCCACATCATAAGAAGCAGGACAGACCAGGTTTCCTACATTTTCCACAAAACATACATCCAACCCATCCAACGGCATATCGTGTAAACCTTTATGCACCATAAAAGCATCCAAGTGGCAAGCAGAACCAGTCTGTATCTGCATGGCAGGAATGCCTTTTGCTTGAAGCCTCTCTGCATCTTTACTGGTTTCTAAGTCACCCTCAACCACACCAAATTTAAAATCTGCCACATCTGCCATATGTTCCAACAGCGTGGTTTTCCCACTCCCAGGACTGCTCATAAGGTTGATACCCAATATACCTTTGTTGTTAAAATGTTGTCTGTTATGCTCTGCTTCATGGTCATTTTTATCTAAGATCTTTTGAATGACTGAGATGGTTTTGGCATCATTGAGTTGTGGATTGTGATGTAAATGTTCATGTGCTTTTTGATGCTGATGAGAATGAGCATGATCTTTACCTTCATGACTATGCTCCATCACACTCTCTGTTATACTACACCCACAATCTGTACACATATTTTTCCTTTATCCTAATAATATATTCGTTCCGACTATCAGTGAAATGAAACCGGCCGTTGCAAATGCTCTTCTTACGTTTTTTAGATTACCTAAAAAGCTTTGATTGATATAGAGTATCAACAGTCCAAATGCAAAAAATACCAGCATGACCCCAAGTGTAAAAAGACCTACCATCGATAGATCTACACTGCTACCTTGAACAGCACCCAGTGTGATCAGCATACCTCTCACACCTCCTGCTCCCATTAAAAGTCCCAGTGAGAATGAAGAACTGTTCTCTATGCCATGGTGTTCATGCGACTTTCCAAACCAAATGTGTATGTGCTCTTTATCGCCATGCTTATGTTTTCGCAGTTGAATACGATTTGTCAGAACCATCGTAAGTAGATAGATACCTATACCTATGATCACCATGGCAGAGATCATATCTCCATAGGCTAAAATTTCTTCAGATAATTCAATGTGTTGGAGTATTTTTGCAAAGATAAAAAGGCTGAGACCATGACCTAAGGCAAAGAGTGCTGTGATCAACAAGGTTTTTTGTTTATTTTTTCCTATGGAAAAATCAGCAATAGCGGTAAGATGATCAGGACCAAATGCATGTAAAATACCATACCAGAAAATAAGTAATAAACCAGCTTCCATCTTGCGTTCCTTATACTTTTAATTATAGAGTCTTTTCATAAAATTGTGTTTAAAGATATGCATCTTTATCATGCGTTTTGTGTTGAGTAATAATGCAAGGCATGCCATGCCTGTCCTCCAGCGATCCCACCATCATTGATCGCTGTATCATTTTGAAAATAATAGTTACGATTCTCTTTTTTACAGCGTCTGATGATCTTCTCAACCAGTACTTTGTTCTGGAAAACACCTCCAGAAAAAAGAAGTGGGAGCGTAGGATGTTTTTGGGCGATCTGAAAAATGATCTCTACGACTGTATTAAAAAAGGTTGAAACAATGCGTTGTCTATCTTCCATTTGTACCATAGATTCTACCATCGATTGTAGGTTGATCATACCATTCTCTATCTCAAAATGAAAGATATCCGTGATGCTTTCATCCACATACTGTTCCATGACCAAGCCACTTTCCCCTTCAAAACTTGACAGATGTACAATATCTGCAAAACTTGCCACAGCATCAAAAAGTCTTCCCATAGAACTGCACAATGGAGCATTCATGCCCTTCTCCCATACCGTATGAAGCATGTTGACCTCTTCTTTGGAAAATTGCTGTAATAGTGGCAATTTTAGTGCATGTATCTCATCAAGTGTATAGGTTTCAAACAAGAGAGAAAGAGCAGATCTGCGTGGCTCTTTGATGGCCTTTTCCCCACCCAAAAGACGAAAAGGTGAAATGGTCACAATACGTTCATAGTTTTGATGATCTGCTATCATCACTTCTCCGCCCCATATGGTTCCATCATCACCATAACCCGTACCATCAAATGCAAATCCCAAAACTTTTCCATCCATATGATGTTCGCCCATCACTGCAAGAAGATGAGCATAATGATGCTGTACTTCAATGGCTTGTAAATTTGGATGATTTTTTTGTAATTGTTTAGCCCATTTTGTGGTCATATATTCGGGATGTTTATCATAGACGATGACATCAGGTTCAAAATCATAAAAGCGTTTAAATGTATGAAGTGTACGTTCAAAATATTCAAATGCTTCTAGTGAATTTAAATCACCGATGTAGGGACTCATAATAAGCGTATTATCAAAGATCAAAGCAATACTGTTTTTTTGATTTGCTCCGACAGCGAGTATCTTTTTCTCACTCTTAAACGGTAGTTTCATACTTTTTGGTGCATAGCCTCTGGACATACGAAGTGTTATCTTTTCATCGCCTACCATTTGTAAGACACTGTCATCATTTGCATTGAGTATATCGCGGTCATGGTCAAGTATCAGATCAACAACAAAGCCAAGCTTCTCAAGTAACTCAACACTGTTTTGTATGATCGGGTCATCACTGTGATTCGCACTTGTAGCAACAAGAGGAACATTGACCTCCTCGAGCAGAAGATGATGCAAAGGTGTATAAGGAAGAAAAACACCTATGCGGTCAAGACCCGGTGCTACAAGAGGACTGAGTAAACTCTCTTTTCGTTTAGGAACGATGACGATAGCTTTTTCTTTGGATGTGATGAGTTCTGCTTCCCTTAGAGATATGTCTGTAGAGGCTTTTAAACTTTCTATATCTGGGAACATCACGGCAAAAGGCTTTAGTGGTCTTTGTTTGCGTTTTCTTAACTCATCTACAGTATTGGTGTTGGTGGAATCACAGATCAGATGAAATCCTCCAAGTCCTTTGACTGCTACAATAGACCCTTTTTTGATAGCATCTGCTGTTAATTTTATAGTATCATTGCCTTTTATTAATACGTTTCCCTTAGGATCAAGTAATTTGAGTGTAGGTCCACAGTCAGGACAGCTGATGGGCTGTGCATGAAAACGGCGATCCAAAGGATCCATGTACTCTTTTTGGCACGCTTTACACATCATAAAAGAATGCATAGAAGTGTTGGGTCTGTCATAGGGAAGTGTTTCTATGATACTGTAACGCGGTCCACAGTTAGTACAGTTAATAAAAGGATAAGCGTGTCGTCTATTGGTTGGATCATGCATCTCTTGGAGACAATTTTTACAAATGGCTATATCAGGAGAAACCAAAGTAGATTTCTGATTTGCTGTGTTACTTTGAAGAATTTGAAAATTTGTATAACCGACGTACTGTGTATCTTCACTTGAGAGTGTATCGATACGTACAAGAGGGGGCAGTTCTCTGTGGAATGCTTCTGTAAATGCCTCAATGGCACTCTTTTTACCCTCAAGTTCTATGTTTACCCCAGCTGTAGTGTTTACTATAAATCCATTTAAATGGTAACGGTCCGCGAGCTGGTAGATGAAAGGACGAAAACCAACGCCCTGTACAACCCCGGTGATGTTAAACTTTCTATTCACTTCCAAGGGTAATCGCTCCAAATGCGACATTGGCATCATCTATGCTTAAACGTTTGTTTCTATAGATCGGATAATTGATACTCAGAGCATTATAGGCACGCATCAATAATTGACGGTTTTCAAATAATCCACCGCTGAGTGTCACACCATGGATACCTATATTTGCATCTGCATTTTCAGCCTGCTGTGCAATAAAGTCTGCCAAAGAATCAATAAAACCAAAACTCAGGAGATACTCATCAAGACCGGCAAGTTTGAAACTCATGGCAGAACGGATGGCAAGCCTCGGGTCAAGCTGGTATCCCTCTTCTGTGCTTATGACTTTATAATCGATACGAGGACCGGATTTACCGTTGAATTCAATGGCAGTTGACTCAAGTTTTTCGCATGACTCCAGTGCATCGCTCCCTTCATACAAGCCGATAAAAACAGCTGCCATAGACCATATTTTGGTAATGTCAGAAATATCGGTATGGGATGTAAACTTCACTTGTTCGATCGTATCACAGAGGTCAGGAAAACTCTTTTGGAAATTGTTCACCAGACGCATACCACCCTCGTCCATGGTTCTGATCGCTTCTAACATATGTTTAGGCTGACAGATGGTATTATCTCTGAAGAGTACCATAGGGGTATATCCTATTTTTCTGGAAAAAGAGAAGATATGAGATGGATGTGTTCGGCTGAAATGTATCCCACAGAGTGACTGTTCGTCAAGTCCATGTTCAAGTACAATGGAACGCATGGCAGCATGTGCAGGTTCAAAACGTATCGCATTGGCAAAGGTAGGTGCTGCATCATTCGCAACATAGCGTATAGTTGGTTTTTGTAAGGCAAGTATTTTGTTCAACTGTAAGCCATTTACATCTCCACAGGCCTGAAAACCGTTATACTCACAGAAAGAAGGTTGTTTTAAAGGGATATCCATAGAAAATGGCAGCATATCACGACCTGATGTGATAATCAACTTTTCATCCAGCGCAGTAGCAACACGTAATGTAGATACATGGTCAGAGTACACTGCATCTATATCTTTCTTTTTTAACGCAATAGAGAGGGCCAAAGTAATTTTATCATCTGCGAAGAAGACAGGATAAAAAGGTTGATCCAATGTATTTTCAGCGCGAAACATTAATTTCGGTTTTAAACGCACGGAAGGTTTTTCCACTGTCATCAAGCTATCCAATTCACATTGCGTGATAAGAAATTTATCTGAAATATCTGTAGGATCGCAAAAGAGAATACCCTGATCGTTTTGTTCCTTTGTATGTAATAAAGCAAAGCGGCGTGTTCCATTATAGGTAGGTAAGACAATTTCACCTTTCTCTTCCAAGACAGTTGCCAATTGCAGAAAAAAATCCTTTTCTTTGGATGCTTGGATGCCTGTATAAGTAGTGAGATCATCCATAGAAATAGATAGTTCACTGAACCCGCAAACAGTACATGGATGAAACGGATTCAATGTGTTGATCACTTTTTCCTGGCATTCGGGGCAATATGGTACTTCATATGGAGCATCATTCTTAGAGAGTATCTTAGAAGCTACCTCGGTGTTAGCCTCCTCTATCTTGTACTCTTCCAAGAAGAGTGACTGGGGGACGAGCAAGGATATTTGTTCCGCCAGTGCCTCTAAGCTTGTTTGGTCAGCTGAAGCTTCTATCCTGAACTCTGTGCCATTCTGGTATAGTGAAAGCGGTAGAGTTGAGAGTTCATTGATACGATTTAACAGTCGTATAAACAACCCATTACTATGGGTGTATGTAAATTTAAACGCTATATGCATCAAGTACCCTAAATGAGTTTGGTAGAATGGCCTGCATATCGACTTCAGCTTTTTTGACTGCAGCAATTCCCATGGTTTTTAAGTAATGTAGCAGTGTCTTTTCCATCAGTGGTACGGCGGCAGCTACACCCTCAGAAAGAGAAAATTCTGTGGCTTCTATCACTGTGGGTACGACACCCATGATCATCGTAGGTGGACGATCGCCTGCAAGATCCATCATATTGAGAGTTTGCAGCATTTCAACCTCATGTGCACTACCCTGCCAGTCTACTGCATCAGGCACTGCATCAAAATCAAAGAAATAAACTTCACCAGCCTCTACTCCTGGTGCATTGATCGTATCAACAATGATCACATGATCATACTCTACGATGATAGGTATGAGTCTTTGTGCAAGGGTCCCTCCATCCACAAGATCGATCTGAGGTTCACCTTCAAAACGGTATTTCTCTCCTATATAATTGATAAAATGTACCCCGATGCCTTCATCACCAAATAGCAGGTTCCCAATACCTAATACTAAAATTTTCACTTTTTATCTTTTTCCTCAGACTGGCTTTCTAGTTGTTCTTTTTTCAGATGGTAATCATACCCTGTAAACATTACATCAAGCGCGGCATGTTTAAATCGTATGGCAGACCAAATGACCATGTAGATATGGATAGGGATAAAGACCAAAAAACCCCACATTGTAATATGATGTATAAAACGTACACTAGCAAGTCCACCGAACCATGCCTCAACTACGCGCATTGAGTCATATAACAAACCACCAATACCTTGGTGATAGACATGTACATACAATATTAATCCAGTAAGTGAGGCTGTAATAACCAAGAGCGTGATTATAAAGTAAGTAAAAAACTGTAATGGCCCATACAACCCTATTTTACGTAATTCACCGAAAAAGAAATATGACTTTAACGCAACTAACCAAGATTTTAAACTGAATACATCTCTAAGTGAACGTAATTCACCATTACTATCTGGTCCAAAAAAGAAGAGATAGATACGAAGCAGACCGGAAGATATCAGTACAAATCCCAGGATAAAATGCCACATTGCCCACTTTCCATAAAGTAGTTTATCCGTTGAACCTTCAGACAAAATGAATGGATGTGCTAGATAGAACCCGGTTATAATTAATCCCGTTACTACAAGGGCACGTATCCAGTGTAATATTCGATTACCCCAACTATAAACAAAATCAGGATGTTCTATAATATATTCTTCTGGTTTTTTCATAGTTTTCTCTCCTTTTCATTCCTTTTTATTCAAGGAAATCTATTTAACACATTAACAAGCTGTCCCACTGTTCATAGGATTCACTTTAAATTCACTAAGTTCTGCACCTTTCATATCCATCACATGTACGGAACATGACATACAAGGATCAAAAGAGTGAATCACTCTGAGTACTTCAAGCGGTTTGGTCGGATCTTCAAGTTTTAAACCTACCAAGGATGCTTCATAAGGGCCAATAGTACCGTTACCGTCCATCGGTCCAGCATTCCATGTTGTTGGTACGACTGCTTGATAATTTTCTATGACTCCATCTTTAATACGTACCCAGTGACTAAGTGTTCCACGAGGAGCTTCTCCTATAAAGCGGCCTTTGTAGACTTTTGAATGATCAATCTCAAACTTAGTGTACGTACTGTCATCGGTTTTGATATTCTCTACCAGTGAATTAAAGGTTATGATAGCATTGTCAGATATCAATTTAGTTTGAAGCATTCTTGCCGCTGTTCTACCTAATGTCGTAAAGAGTGCACCTACCGGCAGTCCCGTCCTTTTTAGAAAAGCGCCTACTTCCGCTTGGACCTTTGTATTGCCTCTGGCATAATTAACCAGTAAACAGGCTAAGGGACCAACCTCCATCGCTTGATCGTCATAACGAGGTGATTTCACCCAAGAGTATTTTGCATTTTCATCGATGATCTTTGCTTCTCCATTCACAGTATCACCATCTACAAAACCAGTATAGTCTGGTTCAGTCACACCATCCCAAGGTTGTAAGTGATTTGTACCTTTATACCATGCGTGTGTCACATCTTCTTCTATCTTCATATCATCAATATCGAATACTTGAGTAATATCACCATTTGTGATGTACCCACTTTGGAAAAGATTTTCTGTACGGTTTAGCATAAATGCATCAGCAGCAAGGAAGTTCTTCACCCCTACTCCACCTAGTACGGTTTCTTCTGTACCGTAGGCTTCTGCAGCCATGATGATATCTGCCTGATAGGCACGATCGATGAAGTCTTTAACAATTTTGTATTTTTCTTTCCATTGAGCCAGACGTGTAGGACTCAATATATCTCTGACACAGGTCACCCCACCCACCACAAGACTTTGCGGATGCGGCTGTTTTGCTCCAAAGATAGCGAACATCTGTGCAGCTACACGCTGTACCTCTAGTGCCTTGAGATAATGTGAAAGTGCGATAAGGTTCTGTTCCGGAGAGAATTTGTAGGTGCCATTCCCCCAATAGGCATTGGCGAATGGACCAAGTTGACCTTTATCTACAAACTCTTTCACTCTCTTTTGTACAGCAGTCAGTTCATCTGCTCCTGTTGCTATAGGTGAATCAGAATATTTAAAAGCCAACTTGGATGCTTTTTCAGGGTCTGCACTCAATGCTGAGACCACATCGACCCAGTCAAGACCATGTAAGTGGTAGAAATGTACCACATGGTCATGCATATAAAGAGATTCATTAAGAAGTGAACGTATCAATTGTGCATTGTAGGGTGCTTCTACACCTAAGGCATTCTCTACCGCTTCCACACCGGCCTTGTAATGTGAATAAGTACAAACACCACAGATACGCTGTGACATAAGTCCAGCATCACGAGGATCACGCCCTTTAAGAATAAGTTCGATCCCTCTCCACAAAGTCGATGATGAGTAGGCTTTTTGTACTACATTGTTTTCATCTACTTCGACTTCTATACGCAGATGTCCCTCAATTCTAGTTATCGGATCGATCACTACACGTCTGTTACCCATGACTTACTCCCCCCTTTTCATCATGTTTATTCATAAATATACTTGCAACGGCATGTGCACCTATACCAACCAATGTTGCAGTAAGAAGTGTGGTGCCTATCTTATCAACAGTGGAGTTGAGTCCCATGACGAGATGTGAATCGATCGGTTTTTCCAATGGCCCCATCGTATCCCAGAAGTCCGGTTCAGAACATCCCATACAACCGTGTCCCGCACCAATCGGCCAATTGACATGCTGGTTAAAGCGTTCTGTAGAACAGTTGTTAAAGGTATACGGACCTTTACATCCCTGCTTATAGAGACACCATCCGTCTTTAGCACCATCATCACCGAAACTCTCTACGAACTCTCCGGCATCAAAATGTCCGCGACGTTCACAAAGATCATGTATGCGGTTACCGTATGCCCATTTTGGACGATGGTAACGGTCAAGTGCAGGCAGTGTACCAAAGAGTAAAAAGTGCATCAGTGTACCAACAATATTTGAAGCACTTGGAGGACAACCAGGAACATTGATAACAGATTGAGAAACCACCTTGTCAACACCTTTTGCACCGGTAGGATTTGGTGCAGCAGCCTGAATACCACCAAACGCAGCACAAGTTCCTATGGAAAAGATCGCTGCTGCGTCTTTGGCCGCTTCTGTAACAACACTGAGGCCTGTTCGACCTTGGGGTCCCATGGTCAAATACTGACCGTTCATAGCTGTCGGTACTCCACCCTCAACAAGGAGAATATACCTTCCTGCATATTTTTTTAAAGCTTGATTCAGGTTTTCTTCCGCTTGCCAGCCTGATGCAGCCATGAGTGTCTCATGGTATTCAAGAGAGATATAGTCAAAAATCAGGGAATCGACTGTTGGCGCATCAGAGCGTATAAAAGATTCACTACATCCTGTACACTCTGCCATATGGAGCCAGACCAACGGTATACGATCGGCCATTTTAGCAGCTTCAGCAAATAAAGGAGTGAATTGGGAAGGCAGGGCAAGCATTGCTGTAATACCTGCAGCCCATTTGATGAAGTCACGCCGCTCAATACCACGACCTTCAAGCATCTGCTCTATAGACTCTTCTTTAAATGAAGGCAACTCAGACAACGCCTGTATACGATCTTTTGCTTTTGCATAAAGTGCATCAAAACCATTCATCTTCAACCCCTTTAATTTTTGTATGTGCTAAGTATATCATAGGAACTCTAATAATATTTGCTTCTACCAAATATTATAAAATAATTTTTAATTATGACAATTATCTATTTTCTAGAACCATCCTCTCAACATAAGATACCAGTACATCGGTTTCAACTGATAGAGGTCAAATGCCCACCACAGAAATCTGGGTTTTGCAGGATCCAGGAATGGTACGGTAGGTGCTAGACCTTTGTAGTTAAATTCAGCCATGATGATCTCACCATATTCTGTTTTAAGCGGACAGACTGTGTACCCATCGAATTTCTCCATCAGTGGCTTACCTTCAAGTGCTGAAATAAGGTTGCCCACAGCGATAGGACCATGATGTCTAGTAGATCCACCGGTTTTACCTAACGGAATACCACAAACATCACCCATGCCAAATACATTTGGGTATCTTCTATGCTGCAGTGTTTCCTGGTCTACTTCAAGCCATCCCTTAGCAGTACCTTTTTGCCAACCCAATTGAGAATCCACCAATGCCTGAGGAGGCCCCATAGGCGGTACAATATGAATGAAGTCATAAGAGATGTCTACCATTCTTTTTTCTTCAGATATATCATACTCTTCCAGATCTTCATCATATTCCCCTTTGACCTCATAGGTCTCTTCAAACGTTGCTACCTTGTTCTTTGTATCTATGGCAATAAGATTGTGTCTAAAATGATTGGTAATGGTGTCATACTTATTTTGTACTTCTAGCAGTGATTTTTCGATCTCAGGGATGTGAAACAGTTTTGCACTGTCAGTAGCGTAAATATAATTCGCCCCTAAATCATTTTTTTTCAAATGATCTGCACTGAGGTAGAGGATCTTTTGTGGTGCACCACCACATTTGATAGGTGTGTTCGGACTTGTATAGAGTACTGTTGGTTTTTTACCTGAAGCTGCTGCCTCTTTGAGCGCGTTGAACCAGTGCAAAGTCACTTCACCACCTTTAGCGGTACCTTTTTCCAGATTGTTCAGATAGACACTGGAGATACTGTTTTTACCTATATCCTCTTCACTCAGACCTTTGATCCAATCATAGTGATAGACTATCCCGGTAGCCACGACCATATAATCATAAGGTACTTCCACACCGGCACGTGTCGTTACTTTATTGTTATCCGGATCAAATGAAGCAACTTCATCTTTGATCCAATTGACATCCTCCGGTATGAACTCTCTATTCTCTTTTGCAATATCATCTAACGTATAAAGCCCGGCAGCCATAAAGACCTGTCCCGGCTGATAAAGGTGTGTCTCATTGGGTGCAATGATCGTAATATCTGCATTAGGTAAAGCACTGTGAAGTCTGGCAAGTGCCATGATACCGCCTGCTCCACCACCAACAATCAAGATCTTGGCATTCTTTTCACTTTTGGCTGTTGGTGCTTCATCTGCTTGTAAAAAAGGAGATGAACCCACCAATGTGGCCGCCCCACCGACCCCCATCATTTTGAGTGCTGTTCTCCTACTGATACCTTCTTCTATGGCTTCACCATGCAACAGTTCCACTAAAGGTTTACTATGCTCAATTTTTTTATGCTTCATAAATTAAAATCCCTATGATTTATTTATCTTAAGTATAGGATAAATAAATTTTACAAATACTGAAAATAATCTATGAATATGATGATAAGCATTTAAATAAAGTGTTTTCATTTAAAGGTAGTATTATCTTAAGTACGCAGTTGCTTCAATCATAAGAATAGTGATATAATGTTCTTAAAAAGAGATAAATCTATGGCTGGGCAACTTATACAAGCACTTTCTGGGTTGGGAATGTTCCTGTTTGGTATGTTATATATGGAACTTGCACTGAAAGAGGCAGCCGGGCGCCGTTTTAAAACCTGGGTCAAGAACTCAACATCTTCTACTCTTAAATCTCTAATGACCGGAACGATTGCCACTGCGATGCTTCAAAGTTCTTCTGTCGTCACGCTTATGACATTATCATTTGTGAGTGCCTCTCTGATCACATTGTATTCGGGGATTGCCGTTATATTTGGTGCAAATGTCGGTACAACTGTGACATCATGGATCGTTGCAACACTTGGTTTTAAGGTTAAGATTGAAGCTTTTGCTTTACCGATGATAGGTGCAGGAGGTCTGCTGCTTATATTTGCATCTTCAAATCAAAAAATTACATCTGTGGCTAAAGTATTTGTTGGGTTCGGCCTTTTATTTCTTGGTCTTGAATTTATGAAAAACTCTATAGAGTCTTTAACCAGTCTGATTAACCTTGAGAAATTTTCACATTTACCTCTCATCGCTTTTGTTGGTATCGGTTTTTTTCTTACAGCACTTATCCAGTCAAGTTCAGCGGCTACAGCTATTGCACTGAGTGCACTCTATGTACACATCTTAAACTTTGAACAGGCCGCTGCCATGGTGATCGGTACGAATATAGGGACAACTGTAACAGCGATGCTTGGTGCTATGGGTGGTATACCTGATAAAAAGCGTGCAGCTCTGGCACATTTTATCTTTAACTTTATCACTGCGGTCGTCGCATTCTTGATACTTACACCTTTGACACAGTTTTTGATGGATATTCCGGCTTTAAAGCATGACCCTATCACAGCATTGGCTCTTTTTCATACGATATTTAATGTATTGGGTGTCGTGCTGCTGCTTCCTTTTATATCACTGATGGCTAAGTACTTGAAACGACTTTTTGTCTATCGTGAACCCGAACCGACACGGTATATACATTTGGTCGATCCTGAATTTTCAGAAACGGCACTGGTTGCATTACGTGATGAAGTAAACAATCTCTTTGTTAAAACGATGAAATATGCACTTTTGGTCGCAAATATAAAACCCAATGATATTTTTGTAAAAAAACTAGGTCTGAAAGAGGCTGTAGAAGCCAATCAAGAGCAAATAGAATTCGATCATAAAATAGCCTATAACACGATTAAAGAGATAGAGATCAAGATCATGGAATTTGTGTCGGTTTTGAACCAACAAGATCTTTTGGAGGATGAAAGAAAAAGCCTGCAAACACTTTTAGCATCCGTACGTGAATCTGTCTATGCAGCTAAGATGCTGAAAGATATAAAAAATGACATGAATGAATTCTCAGAAAGCAGCAGTGAGACCATTCATACGATCTATGATGCTATACGAAGAAATCTTCTCTATGCGATCCTGATTTATATCAATTATATGGAAGAAGTATGGAGTATGGATAAATGTACAGAAAAATTCTCTAAAGCAGAAGAAGAGAATCATCGTATAATGAACGAAGCAAGTATTTCTATCAGTCATAAAGGTATTAACGAAAAGAAAGTGATCTCTCTGCTCAATACCAATCGCAGTGTTTTCATTGCAACACAGGCACTTTTCGAGGCATCAAGATCAGTATCACTGCACTTCCCGCTTGAGGATTAGGTGATAGCCATTTAGTCCTCTTGTGTTATAATGCTGCCCATACAAAAACAAGGGTGTACTATAGTGGAAACTTCATCAGTTCAAACACAAAAATTCATTTTAAAACTCTTTCCGGAGATCATGGTCAAAGGTTCTTCTGCCAAACGACAAATGGTAGGACAGCTTTATAACAATCTTGTAAAACTTTTAGGTAGATATAGTGCTGATATCACGGTCAAAAAGTTCTCTGATAAGATTGAGGTTGTTACACCTATAGAATTTCTTACTGAGGTACGCCAAACACTTCTTGACACCCCAGGTATAGAACAGGTACTCGAAGCATTACAGTTTGATGGCATGGAAACACTGGATCAGATCAAGGTCAAAGTCAATGAAATGATGGCAAAAGAGATCATAGGTAAGACCTTTGTGGTACGTGTTAAACGTTCAGGAACTCACCCTTTTAATTCTACACAAATAGCACAGACCGTAGGCGGATATATGTTGGCACACAATGAGACAAAAGGTGTGGACCTGCATCATCCGGAAGTCACGATTCGTCTGGAGCTCCTCAATAAGCAACTCAATATCATTACGATCAAACATGAGGGACTCAGTGGTTTTCCTTTAGGTACACAGGGAGATATACTCTCGCTGATGTCCGGTGGTTTTGACTCGACAGTGGCCTCTTACCTCACGATGAAAAGGGGTATAAAAACCCATTTCATCTTCTTCAACCTTGGTGGGATCGCCCATGAGATAGGTGTCAAACAAGTTGCACTTTACCTTTGGTCCAAGTTCGGTGCTTCGCATCGTGTCTCTTTCATCTCTGTGCCATTTGATGCAGTCATCGAAGAGATATTCCGTTCGACCCATGAGAGCTACATGGGTGTAACACTCAAGCGTCTTATGCTCCTTGCCGCTGAAAAAGTGGCCAATGAACTGGAAATAGATGCACTGCTTACGGGTGAAAGCGTGGCACAAGTTTCTAGTCAGACCTTGCGTAACCTGGCACTGATCGACCAGGTGACCAATAAACTCATTTTACGTCCACTCGCTACAATGAACAAACCTGAGATCATCAAGATAGCCAGTGAGATAGGCACACGCCGTTTTGCAGAGAATATGCCTGAGTACTGCGGTGTCATCTCCAAAAACCCTATTACGCACGGTTCATATAAGCGCATGGAAAAAGAAGCAGCACGTTTTGACTACTCTGTGCTGGATAAAGCTGTAGAAGATGCACAGAAGATCTATGTCGATGAGATCATCGATGATGTGACCAATGCGGCACCTGTAGAGGTGATACATGACCTCAATGATGATAAGTATGTGGTCATAGATATACGTACGGAAGATGAGTGCATCGAAACACCGTGTAAAAGCATTAAGATCCCATTCCATAAACTCAAGACAGAGTTCAAGAAGCTGCCGCAGGATAAGGAGTATCTACTCTACTGTGACAAAGGGATCATGAGCCAACTACATGCCCAGTATCTGCGTGATGCAGAGAATGTTAAAAATGTAAGGGTATATCGACCCTAAAATATTATGAAAATGATGTCCCTGCATGCCATTATCATCGGTGAAAAAGCCAAAGAACCTTTACGTTACGTAGAGAGTGCCCAGGCTGTTAAAGGTAAAGGCTTGGAGGGTGACCGTTATTTCTACGGACAAGGCACCTTCAATAAACCCCAACTTTCCCAAGATGTAAGAGAGATCAGTATACTTCCTTTTGAATCTTTGGCAGAGTGTAACAGCCGATTAGAGAGTCACTTGGACTTTTTGGACCTGCGTCGAAACCTTATTATCAAAAACTTCGATGCTTCACTGTTGGAAGAGAAAATTTTCAGCATTGGTACGACCAAGTTCCGCATCGTACGTACCTGTCCTCCATGCCGTTACCTTTCCAGACTTTTAGATGAAGATATGATGAAGGGACTGAAACATATAGGTGGATACAGGGCTCTTATTGTACAAAGTGGGATGATCAGTGTTGGAGATGAAATTAGTTATTAACACTCGAAGATACTAGAAAAACTTAAATTAAAAATCCTCATATACATCTTCTTTTATTGTAATTACACGCATAATACACATAGGCTTGCTATCCTCAAAATCGAGATACATTACGATCAATAATTACATGGCAGGATGTTGTCTGTCTAATAAGATATAAAAGGAATATGGATGAAAGTTTTAATCATAATAGCAGCAATGATCGCCTCACTGTATGCGATAGATTTTTCGCATATGAGTACGGAAGATATGATGCATATGCGTGGTAGTATACCTATGGAGCAAAGAGATGACTTTAGAAAAGAGATGCAAAAACGTATGCAATCCATGACACAGGAAGAGCGTCAAAAATATGGTATGCAAGGTAAAGGCATGATGAGTGGTCAAGGAATGATGGGTATGGGCAATCAAGGTATGATGGGTGGCCAAGGAATGATGGGCATGGGTAACCAAGGTATGATGGGTGGTCAAGGTATGCATTGCTGTTGCTGCTGCTGTTGTTGCCAGGCAATGATCAACAACCGTTGTATGATGGTAAATAAAGGTATGGGTAAAAAAAGTATGATGGGTGGTCAAGGTATGAAACAAGGTAAAGATATGAAGTGTGGCGGCCAAGGTATGATGATGAAAAATCAATAAATGACTGTGGTAGCCTATAAAATGAGGCTACCCAACTTATCTTTCTAAAAAACTACATAAGTATACATAGCCGATGCACACTGACTTACTATACGCAATTCAATGGAATAAAGGATAAGAGATGCATTATTTTGATCATGGCTGGGGTATGGGTTTTGGAATGTGGTTCACATTTATAGTTTTCGTACTTATAGTTTTTTATTGTTTAAAGGAATCTACAAAAAGTGAAAAGCAAGACGCTTCAGCTCAAGATATTCTTGATAAACGCTATGCGAATGGAGAGATAGACACAGAAGAGTATAAAGAAAAATCAAGTGCTCTTAGAGAAAAATGATCATTTATGTTGCACAGAAGGTACACACATTCTTGTTATTCTATTTTTCATAAAATAGAAGGTTATGTAATGAAATGGATACTGCTATTAATCTATCTACTCTCTACACTACTTTCAGCTAAAGATGTCTACTACAATCTTACCATAGACTATCAACAAGTAAATTTCACAGGGGAAAATGTAGAAGCTATGACCATTAATGGAGGTATCCCCGGTCCTACCATTAAAGCCCAAGAAGGAGATTGGGTCAATATCAAAGTAACGAACAATATGGATGTAGACACTTCCATTCATTGGCATGGTATTCTTTTTCCTGGTCGTAACGATCAAGATGGTGTTCCAAATCTCACTACACCTCCTATTAAGGCACATGGTTCGTACACATTCCGATTTCCCCTGATACAGTCCGGAACATACTGGTACCATTCTCATACTAGACTTCAAGAACAAAGAGGTGTGTATGGTTCCATTATGATCCAACCGAAAAAGAAACGGTATAAAGTGGATAAAGAACTGGTTCTTATTCTGTCAGACTGGACCAATGAAGACCCACAGGAGGTTATGAGAACACTGAAACGCGGCAGTGAATACTATTCCATAAAAAAAGGTACTGTACAGTCACTCTGGGGTGCAATTGAACACAATGCCGTGGGCAATATGCTGACACAATGGAAAAATCAAATGCCTGCTATGGACCTCTCTGACGTCTATTATGATGCTTTTCTTATCAACGGCAAACAGAACAGTAGTTACAAAGCAAAATCCGGTGAGAAGATACGTCTGAGAATCATCAATGGTTCTGCCTCCACCTTTTTTTATGTGCAGTATGCAGATGGCCCTTTACATATTGTCTCTGCAGATGGTGTAGATGTGAAGCCTTTTGATCAAGATAAACTTCTTATATCTGTTGCAGAGACCTATGATGCTATCATCACTGTTCCCAATGATGGAACTTTTGAACTGAGGGCAACTGCCCAAGATGGTTCGGGAAAAGCTTCGATCTATATAGGTCATGGAGAAAAGGAATCGGTGAAAGGAGTACCCAAACCAAACTATTATGCCATGAGATGCGGCGCTTCTATGAAACCTAAAGGTAAAGGGATCGGTGGTAGTAAAACAATGAAATGCAGTGGCGGGAAGTCGGCAGTTGGTATGAAGTGCGGCGCTTCCATGAATATGAAAAAAATGGATATGTCCTTATCTCAAAGACCGCCTACTCCTTATGCCAAACTCGAAGCATTGGAAGATACCACACTTGATAAAAAACGTCCATGGAGAGAAGTGCATCTCACACTGAATGGAGATATGCGCAGCTATATCTGGAGTTTTAACGGTAAAACACTGAGCGAAGAAGACAAAATACCTATCAAAAAAGGTGAGAATGTACGTTTTATCTTTGAGAATAAGACCATGATGCATCATCCGTTGCATCTACATGGACATTTTTTCCGTGTGGTGAATGAAAATGGAAGTCGCTCACCGCTGAAACATACAGTGGATATCGCACCTTTAGGTAAGAGTGTCATAGAGTTTGCAGCCGATTATGAAAAAGACTGGCTCTTTCACTGTCACATTCTTTACCATATGATGTCAGGTATGACACGTGTAGTCAGCTACGGTACACCCAAAAATCAAAAAGAACAAGCCAGTTACAACAGGTTCATCAAGGAATTTGATAAGTGGTACTTCTGGGGTAATATGCTGGCACTTGACAGTATGAATGAAGGATTGCTTGCAGCTGCAAGCGGGAAGAACAGTTTGATTGCTTACTGGGAGAGTGATTATGATACAGAGTATGATAACTACATTGTTTATAACAGGTATATAGACCGTTTCAGTTCCTGGTTCGGTGGTGTCAGCATTGCAGACAGAGAAAGTGATAAGACACGTGCGATTATTGGGTATAACTATCTGCTTCCGGGACTCATCGATGCAAAATTATGGGTGGACAGTCAGGGAGATGCGCGGATCTGGTTCATTAAAGAGCTCATGCTGACCAATAACACGGGATTGGAACTTGAATACCAATACGATACTGAACTCAAAAGTGAATGGTCTGCCACTTTGGATTACCGTATCAACAAACAATTCAGTATAGGTGCACGTTATCACAGTGATACAAAATGGGGTGCGGGGATACGATGGTTTTTCTAGCACCGATAATGATGGAAGGTGTCTATTATGATATCCCAAAAAATTCGACACCGATTGAAGAAATTTTCCCTCACTTACATAATCAAGTCACCACTATCTAGATCTCATCTTCTGTAAGATCATAGAGTTTGTAGACCGTTTGGTCGATCTCTTTGTCGGTGTTGGCTATTTGATCTTGTACTTGGATTTTATCGTTTTCGAAGAGGGCTTGCAACTCTTTAAGACCGTTCTTTGAAACATAGACATTACAGTTATAACTTGTGCGAGTATTCTATCAATAAAGAAGTTGGAGTTAAATGGGACAGATTGATTTTCCTTTGTTCACTTTTTCTTATTAAATTATATAATTTAAAATATTTAAAATTCAAAGACATTTTTGTTATACTCTTAATACATACTAACGAAACAGAGGGTACTTTACTCCTCCAGCTGTTCTATACTTACAAAGAAAGGACCACCTTCATGATGAATGATTATAAAAGCCTTAAAGAGCACTACAGGTTCACACCAGAGGAAGAAGAGACCTTAAACGCACTTCAACCTAAAATGGCTTCCATTGCAGATACTTTTATAGACGAATTTTATGATTATATCTGGGGCTTCGGTGAAACGGCTCAGTTTTTAAAAAATCAAGAGATCATTGATAAACATAGAAAAAAGATCAGGGAGTGGTTTATTAACCTGTTTAGCGGAAAGTATGACCTGCAGTACTTTATGTACCTATATAAGATCGGTGAAGTACATATGAAGATCGGGCTGCCGACGCATTATGTCAATTCTGCTTTTACCTTTGTCAGAACCTTTGTGCTCAAGCACATTGAAGATGACTACGACAATAAAGAGGAACACATTAAAGTGATCAATGCGGTTGAAAAGATCATAGACATGAACCTTGACTCTCTGACAAGTTCCTACAGGGAAGAAGAGTTAGGAAGGTTTCTCTCTTTGTCTAAAGTCGAAAAGAAGATACTGACCGGACTGAAAGAGTTCAACTCTTATATCAATTATTTTTTGGCTGCTGCACTGGCTATCGTTGCATTTTTTTCTATAGGTCTTTTTTTATATGACATCTACCTGTTATTTTTTACTGATGTGAAAATAGAAGAAGGAATCTTAACCGTGCTTGGAAGCCTGCTTGTTCTATGGGCAACGATCGAGCTTATCCATGAAGAGATCAACCACCTTCAGGGTAAAGGCTTTGCCATAGGTGCTTTTATCATGCTGGCCATGGCAGCACTCATCAGAAAAGTACTGATATACTCTTTGTCTTCTGAAAAAGGGGATGAGCTGCTCGTTATAGGCGGAGTGATTGTCGGACTGGCCATTGCTTACTGGCTTGTAGGAGCAAAGAAAAAACATCTTCGGTCCTGACAAAACATACTAAAACATACGATAAAAAGGACGATCGTTGATAAATGGATGCTTTATCCCTCCCTGATCAGCCAACTGTCACGTGCACGTATAATACACACTTATGTGATAGCATAGATAAAAGTGACAGCAAAGATAGTGACAAAAAAAGGATAGTGCAAAAAAGAAAACGATGAAAAAAGAAAACGATGAAAAAGGAAAACGATGAAAGAGGCTCACAAAGATGTGGTGTGCGGTATGGATGTTTCAGAGGATTCCAAATATAAAAGTGCCTATCATCATAAGACCTACTACTTCTGCAGCGAACAGTGCAAAAGCAAGTTTGATGCCTCGCCAGAGACCTACCTTCATACAGAAGATGCAAAAGAAACAAAAGACACATTACACACAGAGAGTTGTCCTGATGGCAGCTGTGACATAAGCCCGAGTGTGACACAATACACCTGCCCCATGCATCCGGAGATCATCAAGGATGGACCAGGAAACTGTCCTATATGCGGTATGTCACTCGAACCTGTGATGGCTGCTGAAGAAGGAGAGAACATCGAACTCAGGTCAATGACACAGCGTTTTTGGATCTCTGCGTTCCTGGCGCTTCCTCTTTTTGTCTTGGCGATGGTAGCAGATATGATGCCTTCACTTCTACCGCAGAACCTCTCAACAAAAACCTTATACTGGATAGAGTTTGCTTTGGCGACCCCTGTAGTGCTTTGGGCTGGATGGCCTTTTTACGTCAGGGCTTGGCACTCTGTAAAAAGTTGGAACCCCAATATGTTCACGCTCATTGCGCTCGGTGTTTCGGTGGCATGGACCTATAGTCTAGTGGCCTTGCTTTTCCCCACTATTTTCCCGCCACAGATGCGGTCAACGGAGGGTACGGTACATGTCTATTTTGAAGCAGCAGCAGTGATCACTGCTTTGGTGCTGATGGGGCAGGTACTGGAGCTTCGGGCACGTTCAAGAACCAATGAAGCCATCAAAATGCTTCTCAGTCTTGCACCCAACACTGCCACGCTCATTCATCCTGACGGATCGGAAACGACGGTTTCTACTGAAGAGGTCAAAGTAGGCGACAAACTGCGTATCCGTCCCGGAGAAAAGATACCTGTGGACGGTGTTGTAGTGGAAGGAGCGAGCCATGTGGATGAGTCTATGGTAACGGGTGAGCCTATCGCTGTCAATAAAACATCAGGCATGAAACTGATCGGTGCCACGATCAATGGCAGCAGTACACTTGTGATGCAGGCAGAAAAGATCGGTGCAGATACCCTACTCTCACAGATCATCGATATGGTAGCCAAAGCACAACGTTCACGTGCACCTATACAGAAACTCGCAGACCTTGTCTCCTTTTATTTTGTACCGACGGTGGTGTTTATATCTATTCTGACCTTTATTGTATGGTATCTCATCGGGCCCGAGCCCAGATTGGCATACGCACTGGTATCTGCAGTAGCAGTTCTCATCATAGCCTGCCCCTGTGCCCTGGGTTTGGCAACACCTATTTCGATCATGGTGGGTACGGGAAAAGGAGCAGCGAATGGGGTACTGATCAAAAATGCTGAAGCGTTGGAGATCATGGAAAAAGTAAGTACGTTGGTCGTCGACAAGACAGGTACATTGACGGAGGGTAAACCTAAACTTGTTGCTATAGAAACAGTCGGAGAGATAGAGGAAAATGATCTGCTTCAGTTGAGTGCTTCTCTTGAACATTCAAGTGAACACCCTATCGCTCTGTCAATCATGGAAGAAGTAGAAGAACAAAAGATACCATTGCTTGAGGTGAAAGCGTTTGACTCCATTACCGGTCAGGGTATCAAGGGGGTTGTCAATGGACGGGAAATGGTGATAGGCAACATACATCTGTTTGAATCTTTAGAGGTCGATACAAGCAGTCTGAAAGAGAGGGCCGAATCCTTGAGAGGAGATGGTGCTACCGTGGTACTGGTCGCCATAGATGATGAGATCGCCGGCCTCATTGCCGTGGCAGATCCCATAAAAGAGACCACACAGGATGCCATCAATGCACTCCACAAAGATGGACTGAAAGTTGTAATGATGAGTGGAGACAACCTGACCACAGCCAATGCTGTCGCGAGAAAACTTGGTATTGATGAAGTACATGCGGATGTACTCCCCGATGGCAAAGCAGACATCATCAAAACACTTCAAGATCAAGGCGAGATCGTCGCCATGGCAGGCGACGGGATCAATGATGCCCCTGCACTGGCCCAGTCCCACGTAGGGATCGCAATGGGTACAGGTACGGATGTTGCTATGGAGAGTGCTGGGATCACACTTGTTAAGGGTGATCTAAGAGGTATCGTCAAAGCCGTTCATCTTAGCCGGGCTACCATGAAGAATATCAAACAAAACCTCTTTTTTGCCTTTATTTACAATACTCTAGGGGTGCCTGTCGCCGCAGGTGTGCTCTACCCTTTCTTTGGTATTTTGCTCTCTCCTATGATCGCTGCTGCTGCAATGAGTTTCTCTTCGGTGTCGGTGATCTTGAATGCATTAAGATTGAAAAATAAGAAACTCTAACTAATAAATTCATTGATCTATAAAAAAACTACACGCAGACTGCACATACTCTAGATTACTATAAGAGTATAAAAATACATACTAAATGAGTATATAAAAGGATAAAGAATGACACACACATTAATGGACTTACCTTTTGATGAAAATGCACTGGAACCGTATATTTCAAAAGAAACACTTCAATACCATCATGGTAAACATCATGCCGGATATATAAATAAACTTAATATTTTGATTGAGGGTACGGTCTATGCAGAGATGAAACTTGAAGAGATTGTCACAAAAGCCGATGGTGGTATATTTAACAATGCTGCACAAGTCTTTAACCATAATTTTTATTTTAATGGAATGAGCAAAAAAGCAACTTCTCCTTCTAAAGAACTGTTGGCTTTATTTGAACGTGATTTTGGATCTATAGAGTCATTTAAAGAGAAATTTTTAGACATGGCAGCAGGTTTGTTTGGTTCTGGCTGGGTATGGCTGAGTATAAAAGACTCAGGTACATTGAGCATAGAATCATTTTCCAATGCTGGTAATCCACTTCTTTTAGGTCATACACCATTACTTACATGTGATGTATGGGAACATGCCTACTATATTGACTATAGAAATGCCAGAGCGGATTATCTTGAGAAATGGTGGGAGCTTGTGAATTGGGACTTTGTATCGGAAAACCTAGAAGCAAGTACTCAATGATATTTCATAGAATGAGTGTGTAGGACACCACAAACATTCTAACACGTAAAGGAGTGATCATGAAATCATCAAGAAGATATTTTTTTAGATATATGTCAGCACTTGGTTTGGTGAGTTTTTTCCCTGTACCGATCAGTGCCAAAACAGCTAAGAATATCGTAAAATATCAATCTACACCAAAAGATGGAAATGCCTGTAAAACATGTATGCACTTTATACCTGAAACCAATGAATGTAAAACGGTGGAAGGAAGTATTGATCCCAATGGCTGGTGTATCATTTACTTTAGAGATCCTCACTATAAAGAAGTAAAAGTAGAAGATGATAATGCAACTTGATCTCGCTGTAACGTAGTTCGTCATTATTCATCTAGTCAGGAGCTTAGAGTATGACCTTGGAAAAATTGAAGCAGTATAATGGAAAAAATAATCAAAAAGCATATATTGCCTATAAAGGTAATATATATGATGTCACAAACAGCCCACTATGGAAAAATGGAACCCATCAAAATATGCATGAAGCGGGTGTTGACCTCACAAATGTTCTGGCAAATGCACCCCATGGTGAAGAGGTCTTTGGAAAATTCGAGATCGTAGATACACTCGATGAAGAGGATGAAAATGATCGAAATAATGTAAGCACAATAGATTGGGTGCAATGGTACCGTAAATACCATCCACATCCTATGCTGGTTCATTTTCCTATTGCTCTACATCTTTTTGCTTCCGGACTGGATCTTATTTTTTTGTTTCAACCCAGTGCCTCGTTTGCTACAGCAGTTTTTTACACTTTTTTTGTCTCCACAGTGATGGGTATATTTACGATGTTTTCTGGCATATTAAGCTGGTGGATCAACTACCAACTGGCATTGAACCATATTTTGATCAAGAAACTGATATTCTCTGTGACCACCCTCATTCTTGGTATTATCGGTATTATAATCTATCTTAACGATCCTGGTGTGGTTTACTTAACGACACTGCCGAGTATATTTTATCATGGCATCATATTTCTTACAGGGATAACAGTGATCATATTGGGATATTACGGAGGCAAACTCACCTGGCCAAATAGCACAGAGGATACAAGAAAGGATATCAAAGACGATACCATAGATGATAGTAAAGAAGAAATGAAGAAAGAGACTATAAGTCCTACTATGAAAGAGATGAACATACCGTTTCAGTCAGTGATCTCCAAGTCACCCGTGTCTCTACCACAAAATGAAGAAGTAAATATAGATGGGAAGAGTCATAGTATTTCTATTCTTATCGGAGGTGCAGCAGGAACCGGTATCAAGACACTGGAAAATATATTATCTGCTGCCTTTAAACGCAGCGGTTATTTTGTCTTCTCCACCAAAGAGTATATGTCAAGAGTACGAGGCGGAAGCAACACCACCCTGCTCCGTATTTCAGACAGACCTATCATCGCACCATGTTGGTATGTAGATCTTTTTATAGCCTTGGATACCCCTGCCCTCTCGCATGTACAGGAACGGTTGACGGAGGATAGTGTTGTTTTGGCAGATGAGAATGTTGAGCACGAACAGATACAGATCACATCTATACCTATGAATCATACAGCCAAAGAGCTTGGAAGTAAAAATTATGTGAATTCTTATGCCGCCGGTGTACTTTTTGGCATCTTGAATCTTGCATCACAACCATTGTCAGGAAGTATTAGCAGGCTCTTTGATGAAGAGGATCTTCAAGGAAATGAAAGAGCGATGGAAGCAGGGTTGACCTATGGTAATAATCTAGAGACTTTCCCATCTCTACAACTTCCTGAAACGTTATTTGATTCTGCAGATTCCATGCATCTTATGGATGGCTCTTCCGCATCCGGATTTGGTTTTTTGGCTGGAGGATGCAATATGATCACTGCCTATCCTATGTCCCCCTCTACCGGAGTACTGAACTTTATGGCTTCGATGTCCAATGAGTTTACTCTGTTGGTTGAACAGAGTGAAGATGAGATCGCATCGCTGAATATGGTGCTGGGTGGCTGGTATGGCGGGGCAAGAGCCATGACCTCCACTTCAGGGGGTGGATTCGCACTTATGAGTGAAGCGATCAGTCTTTCGGGAATGAGTGAAACACCTGCCGTCGTCTACCTGGCACAGCGTCCTGGTCCAGCCACAGGCTTGCCTACACGAACAGAACAGGGAGATCTGAACCTTGCAATATATAGTGGACATGGATATTTTGGTCGTATTGTCTTAGCACCGGGAGATCTTCAGGAATGTATCGACTACGGCTATCTAGCCTTTGAACTTTCAGATAGGTATCAGATGCCTGTGATCTATATGAGTGACCAGTACTTGGCAGACTCTCTCAGTCTTTTAAAAACAGTGGATTTTGAAGCATATGAACAACGACGCTATATTCAACCTACGGATGCATCTTATGATCGCTACAGACTGAGTGATACAGGTATTTCAGCACGGGGAGTCCCGGGTGTGGGTGAAGGAATAGTGGTCACTACCAGTGATGAACATGATGAGCGTGGACAAATCACTGAGAGCTACCATGTGCGTGAAAAGATGGTTCAGAAGCGGCAAAAAAAGATCGAGTTGTCTATTTCAGAAGCATTTGCTCCTAAGGTCTATGGAGAAGGAGAGATCGCGATCATAGGATGGGGATCTACCAAAGGGGCCATCATGGAAGCAATAAATGCATTAGATGATCCCAGACTCTTTCATGTGCATTTTTCATGGGTACATCCCCTCAATACGGAACACCTTGCATTTCTCAAACAAACTTCACTCAATATAGTGATAGAAAACAATGTCACCGGAGAGTTTGCAGCTATTTTGAAAAGCCATGATATCAAGATCGATCATCGTATCTTACAATCGAATGGTTTTAGCTTTTTTACGGACCGGTTAAAAGAAGTATTGGAAAAAGTACTAAAGGAGACAACATGAAACATCCGCTCGATAGAACAAACATAGACAATGCATGGTGTCCAGGGTGTGGAAATTTTGGGATACTGAAACTCCTGGAAGAAGTACTGACCGAACTGGAATGTGATCCTAAACATACAGTTATAGTCTCTGGTATTGGGCAAGCTGCCAAGACACCCTACTATATCGATACACATATGTTCTGTGGACTTCACGGGCGTGCACTTCCTGTCGCTACAGCACTCAAAGCTTCCAACCCTGCACTAAATGTCATCGCAGAAGGCGGGGATGGAGATATGTATGGTGAAGGTGGGAACCATTTTATGCATACCATCAGGCGTAATCCTGATATCGTACATATCGTACACAATAACATGGTCTATGGTCTTACCAAAGGCCAGGCCTCACCCACAACCCAGATAGGTTTTAAAACACCCATACAGGTAAATGGGGTCACTAATGAACCATTCAACCCCATATCAGTCGCTCTAGCACTAAAGGCCGGTTTTGTATCACGTGTCAACATAGGAAATCAAGCCCATGCCAAAAAGGTTCTCAAAGAAGCCTTTTTACATAAAGGGTATGCTTTGGTAGATGTCTTTCAACCTTGTGTGGTCTTTAATAAGGTTAACACCTATAAATGGTTCAATGAAAACACCTATGAACTCGATAGTAGTTATGAGAGTAATAACCTACCCTCAGCTATGCAAAAAGCACTTGAAAATGACCCCATACCTATAGGCATTTTTTACCAGAACAGGCAACCAACATTTGAAGAGCATATCAGAGGAGATGAACAAAATCCGCTTGTCACTCTTACCCATGATATAATAAAATTACAGGAATTATTCGATTCCTATTGAAATATAAGGTAAATAGGATAAAATTACTCCTATATTATAAAAATACTTGACCGCACTCTATAATTGTGCTATAACTTGTAAAAGAATAATGATCTATATAAGGATTTTAAATGGCAAACGAAGGATTAGATAAAGCTGTCTCAGGAGAGTATGCCCTCGGCTTTGAGATAGATATCGAAACCGAAACCGCACCACCGGGACTTTCAGAAGAGACGATTGCGTTCATCTCGAAAAAGAAAGGTGAACCTGACTGGATGCTTGAACTCCGTATCAAAGCATTTAGAAAATGGGAAACCATGACTGAACCGCACTGGGCTAAACTAGACTATGAGCCGATAGACTACCAGTCTATCTCTTACTATGCAGCACCGAAAGAAGGTATTGACAGTTTAGATGAAGTGGATCCTAAAATTCTAGAGGCCTACAACAAGTTAGGTATCTCTTTAGAAGAGCAAAAGCAACTGGCCGGTGTGAAAGTGGCTGTAGATGCAGTTGTTGACTCAGTTTCGGTCAAAACCACCTATGCTGAAGAACTTGCTGAACATGGTGTTATCTTCTGTTCGATCTCAGAAGCGATAGAACGTCACCCAGATCTCATTAAAAAATATATGTTCTCTGTTGTACCAATGGCAGATAACTATTTTGCAGCGCTTAACTCTGCGGTATTTACAGATGGAACCTTTGTATACATTCCTAAAGGTGTACGCTGCCCTATGGAGCTAAGTACGTACTTTAGGATCAATGCCATGAACACGGGACAATTTGAACGTACACTGATCGTAGCAGATGAAGGATCATATGTAAGTTATAATGAAGGATGTTCTGCTCCGACACGTGATGAGCACCAACTTCATGCAGCTGTCGTTGAACTCGTAGCAATGAAAGATGCAGAGATCAAATACTCTACGATCCAAAACTGGTTCCCAGGAGATGAAAACGGGAAAGGCGGGATCTACAACTTCGTTACCAAAAGAGGTATATGTGAAGGAGACAATTCCAAGATCTCATGGACACAGGTAGAGACCGGTTCAGCCATTACATGGAAATATCCGTCATGTATCTTGAAAGGTGACAACTCTGTGGGTGAATTCTACTCAGTAGCAGTCACTACCCTAGCCCAGCAAGCCGATACAGGTACAAAGATGATACATATCGGTAAAAACACCTCTTCAACGATCATCTCTAAAGGTATCTCGGCAATGAAAGGCCAAAATACCTATAGAGGATTGGTGAAGATAGGTGCTAATGCCACGGGTGCAAGAAACTACTCTGAGTGTGATTCACTGCTCATAGGTTCTAACTGTGGGGCACATACGTTCCCTTACCTTGAATCAAAAGATACACAAGGACAGGTAGAACACGAGGCAACGACCTCGAAGATCAGTGACGAACAACTTTTTTACCTCCGTCAAAGGGGTATCAATGAAGAAGATGCCGTGAGTATGATCGTTCACGGTTTCTGTAAACAAGTCTTTAGCCAACTCCCTATGGAGTATGCGGTGGAAGCAAAAGCATTATTAGAATTAACATTAGAAGGAAGTGTAGGATGAGTATTTTGAAAATTGAGAATTTAGAAGCGAAAATAGGTGATAAGCAGATATTAAAAGGTTTAAACCTAGAATTGGAACCAGGAAAGGTCCATGCTATTATGGGACCCAACGGTGCCGGTAAGTCTACGCTTTCTAAAGCGCTTGTAGGACACTACGACATTGAATTACTTGGTGGAAATATCATCTACAAAGGTAAGAACATCAATGAGATGGAGCCTGAAGAGAGAGCTTTAGAGGGAATTTTCCTTTCATTTCAACACCCAGTAGAGATCCCTGGTGTGAATAATGCCTATTTCCTAAGAACAGCACTCAATGCGAAACGTAAACACGAAGGTAAAGAAGAGTTGAACTCAGCTGAGTTCCTACGTCTTATGAGAGACCATTTAGAGATGCTTGGTATGAAATCAGATATGATCAGCCGTTCACTCAACGAAGGTTTCTCAGGTGGTGAAAAGAAGCGTAATGAAATTCTTCAAATGCTTATTCTTGAGCCGGATGTCATTATTCTTGATGAGATCGACTCCGGACTGGACATTGATGCACTAAGAGCTGTATCTGAAGGGATCAACAAGATGAAGGACGGTAAACGTTCATTCCTGGTTATTACACACTATAGCCGTATTCTTGACTATATCCAACCGGATTATATCCATGTACTGAAAGATGGGAAAGTGATCAAAACAGCAGGTCCGGAGCTTGTAGCACAGCTTGAAGATACTGGATATGACGCGATAGAGGAAGAATAATGAACCTTTCAACGCTTAAAAACAAAAACCTGCAAGAAGTCAATGGCTTGTTGGATATAAAAGATAGAGATATCTTGGTAGAGCGTTTTGTATCACTGGGTCTTCCGAGTAAAAAGTCAGAAGAGTATCGCTACTTTGATGTAGAAAAACTCCTGGAAAAAGAGTACAAAACACTTACCTATGTTCCAAAAACGCTTAGAGTCTCTGATAAGATAGAGATCGTTGATGGTGTGGTGGTAGCTGCTCCACAAGGATTACGTGTCTACAATGAGGCATGTGGCCAGATCGATATGGATCATTTTGATCCGCTCTATTACCTTGGACACCTACTCTCTCCACAAGCGATCAAAATAGAGCTGGATGGAGATACAGAGGTAGAGATAGAGCATAAGTTTACCCAAAGCAATGCTTTGATCAACTATCGTATCGTACTCTACACACAGGCGAACCGTCATGCAACGGTATATGAGAACTTTGTAGAAGAAGGTATTGAGAATTCGCTTGTACTTTATGGGTATGATATGCATATTTCACAAGACTCTTCCTTACGTGTGGTTAAAATGCAGCGTATGCAAAACAGCGGTTATAGCATGGTTGCTTCACATAAGATCAATGTTGCTAGAAATGCACATGCCGTATTTAAAAGCTTTGATCTAGGTGGAGACAATGCCCTTCAGCTACTCAAAGTAGAATTAGATGAGCGTGCCCATGTTGATGCAGGTCACCTTCTCTATCTCAACAGTGAAGCAAAAAGAGGTACTGTCTCTCAGATCGTACATCGTGGTGAACATTCGACCTCTAAACAGGAAGCTAAAAATATCTTGGACGGTGAATCCAGAGGTATCTTTGATGCACTTATTCGTGTAGAAAAGAGTGGTAAATATACCAAAGCTGAGCAGAATTCTAAAGCGATACTACTTCACGATAAAGCATATATGGCTGCAAAACCGCAACTTGAGATCTATATTGATGAACTGGAAGCAAGTCATGGTGCAACGACTGGTCAACTCAGCGAAAAACAGCTTTTCTACCTACAAAGCCGTGGTATTAGTCGTGTTGAAGCCAGAAAAATACTTGTGATCGCTTTTGCAAATACACTGATCGAGACGGTTAAGGACAGTAGACATCAAGAGCGTATTAAAAAAGCTTTTGAAGAGGTCTTTTACTTAGCACACAAAAAGGATAACTAATGAATATGGAAGAGACAGTAGCAAGGTATAAAGAAGATTTTGAACTTTTTCCTACAGATAATGAAAAGTTAGAGTACATTTTTGATTTGGGAAAACGCCATACAACACTTCCTGACGAATTGAAGAATGATGATACTTATGTCAAGGGATGTGCCTCTGACGCATGGCTTGTAGGCGAATGTGAAAATGGTATACTCAAACTTCGCGGTGAAGGTACTTCTGAGATGGCCAAAGGTATGCTGACTCTTCTTTTAGACATATTCTCTAACCGTCCAGCTGATGAGATACTCAGTTTTGATCCTGCTAAACTTCATGATATGGGTGTGGTAGAACTCCTCTCCCCTGTACGTCAGCAAAGTTTGGAAGCATTTTTAAATATGGTCTATGGCTACGCACAAAAATGTAAAGAACAAGGATAACATCATGAGTAGTGAAGAGAAAAACATCAATGACAAAATGGCTGAAGAGAGACAAAAATTTATCGAGTCTCAGCCAACAGATGAAGAGATGACAGAAAAGATCATCGCACATCTTAAAGAGATCTATGACCCTGAACTTCCGGTGAATATTTATGACCTGGGACTCGTCTATAATATAGACACATGGACGGATGAAGTCTCTATGATGAAAAAAGCCAAGATCACGATGACACTGACTTCAGCAACCTGTTCATTTTCACAGGTCATCATCGATCTGGTCAAAAGTATCGCTACACGTCAAGAGGGTCTTGAAGACGTAGATGTAGAGATAGTTTTTGATCCGCCATGGAGTCAAGACAGCATGACCGATGAAGCAAAATTAGCTATGGGATTACTCTAAAAACCATACTGACGCTCTCCGTCAAAACATTGCTTGCCAACGTGTATTAAACACCTTTTTTAATACACGGTATTTCCCTTTCGCCTTTCACATCTAGATACAGACTCATAGAAATATTTATGATATAATTTATATTAGTGATATACACTGGATTTGTGTATTAAACAGTCTCTGAGAAAGAAAGGGTTTAAAATGGATGGACCCCTATTAGAAATTTCAGATCTCTATGTCTCCGTAGAGAACAAACAGATCATCAAAGAGATGAACCTTAGTGTGGGCAAAGGTGAAGTGCATGTTATTTTCGGTCCCAACGGTTCTGGAAAATCCACCCTCCTCAATACGATTTTGAAACTTCCCGGCTATAGCATTGATAGTGGAGAGATCCGAGTAAAATCCAAAAATATACAAGATATGACAACAGATGAGATCGCCAATCTGGGTATAGGTATGTCTTTTCAGCATCCGCCAAAGATCAAAGGGGTGACTCTCCGAAACTTTCTTCATGCGATCAACCGTTCCGATGACCTTGATGATGAGATTCGAGCGCTCAGTATGGAAAACTTTCTAGAAAGAGAGCTCAATGTCGGTTTTTCTGGCGGAGAACTCAAAAGGGCTGAAGTACTGAAACTTTATGCACAAAGTCCTGACCTGCTTTTAATAGATGAACCCGAATCAGGTGTTGATATTGAAAATATTGCCGTAATCTCAAAAGCGATCAATAAGATTCTTCAAAAAGAAATGCCGATGAAACTGCGTGTACGTTCTGCTATAATTATCACACATACGGGCCATATTCTTAACTATATCGACGCTGATATTGGACACGTTTTCATGGATGGTAAGATCGTTTGCACGGGTAATCCTAAATCACTTATGGAAGATATTAAGAGGTTGGGTTTTACAGGGTGTGCAGAGTGTTATAAGAAACCAAAGGATCACATATGAAGCAACTGGATGAAGCTACGAAAACAACTCTAAAAAAGGTCGCATATGATGAAAAAGAGGAACGATCGGCAAATTTTTTTGCCAAAGATTGGGATATTCTAGACACACACTCCGCGGCTGAAGGACTTGAGATCCTCCCCATCAATACAGCATTGCAAAAATATGAATGGCTCAAAGAACTTTTCTTTACGCTTGTAGATAAAGACAAAGACGATTATGTCAAGCAGGTAGCCTCCAGTGATGTGTTGCTGGGCTATTTCATCCGTGTCAAGGCAGGAGTCAAAATTACTCTTCCAGTCTATACCTGCTACATGATCAATACCGATAAATTCACCCAGTGCACGCATAATATTGTGATTACTGAAGAGGATTCTGAGCTTCACCTTATCAATGGATGTACAGCCAATGCACATGTCACATCCGGACGCCATCTCGGTGTCACAGAGTACTTTGTCAAAGATGGTGCCACACTCACCAGTACTATGATCCATAGTTGGGGGAAAGAGGTGGAAGTTTACCCTAGAAGTGCTGCACATGTTGGTAAAGATGCAAAATTTATTTCAAACTATGTCGCGATGACTAGTGTAAAAAAACTGCAGATGAATCCACTTGCAGTGATAGAAGAATCTGGACTCGGGGAATTTTATACTGTCATATATGCACCTGAAAATTCTCAGTTTGATGTCGGATCGACGGTTATCTTAAATGGTGATGGAGCATCATCCGAGATTATCAGCCGTGTGGTTTCTAATGGTGGTGAAGTAATAACCAGAGGAGAGATCATCGGTAAACACCCCAATGGCAGGGGTTCAATGGCCTGCAACGGGTTGCTTCTGAGTGAAAAAGGCTACATTCACGCGATCCCAGAACTACTTGGAGAGGACCCGCACCTTGAACTCTCTCATGAAGCAAGTGTGGGCATGATCTCCAAAGATGAACTTGCCTACCTGATGGCATCGGGTATCGAAGAGGAGAAGGCAAAATCTTTGATAATCGAAGGCTTTTTGGATCTAAAAATCCCGTCTCTTCCTGAATACTTACAACGACAGATCAATGATATTGTCAAAGAGACAAAAGACTTTGAAACGATGTAAAGAGGGTTTGGATGTACTCCAGGCCCTGCTCTTGCGAGAGTGATACATACAGTTTTTAGCATTTTAGTGTAGTAAAATTATAACAAATTGTTTAAAAAACTATAAGAATTTAAAATATCACTAGCATTATCTTGTTTATTATGCTATAATTCCGAACTTTTACTGCAAGAGAGTATCAAACTCCTTATTTAGATACATAACATGTATCTCCTTTTTACAACGCATTGGCGTGTGATAGTTTGGTATCAAGTTGCATAAAACAGGGTGCACCCAGTTGCTTTAGCAGCAGGGGTATCGGCATTGAGTGCCAGATAACATGCTTGTAACTTTAGAACCGTTCTATCGCCAAGACTTTACCACCCCACACAATATCAATATAAAGAAAACACTACATGAAATTTACAGATTTTAATTTAAAAGAGACTATTCAGACTGCTATAGCAGAAGCTGGATTTACTGAACCGAGCCCGGTTCAGAAAGATGCGATTCCTTTAGTATTAGAAGGTCATGATATGATCGCGCAGGCACAGACAGGTACAGGTAAGACTGCTGCATTTGGTCTTCCTATCATGAGCATGATGAAAGGTGACGGTTCTGTTGAGGGACTTGTGATCGTTCCTACTCGTGAGCTTGCAATGCAGGTGAGTGATGAACTCTACCGTTTCGGTCAAATGAGCGGACTTAAAACAGCTACTGTCTATGGTGGTACAGCGTATGGTAAACAGATAGACCGTATAAAACAAGCTTCTATCGTTGTGGCGACTCCGGGTAGACTTCAAGATCTGCTTGAGAGCGGAAAGATCAAAATGAATCCTCAGTTCGTTGTGCTTGATGAAGCTGATGAAATGCTTGATATGGGATTCTTGGATGAGATCAAGAATATCTTTACTTTCCTTCCTCAAGAACGTCAAACACTTATGTTCTCAGCAACAATGCCAAACAGTATCAGAAAACTTGCAGAGCAGATCCTTAAAAACCCTAAAACCGTTTCTATTACGAAGTCAGAGAGTACAAACACTTCTATCACGCAACTTTACTATGTTGTACAGGAGAAAGAGAGAGATGATGCGCTTGTTAGACTTATCGACTATAAGAATCCAAACAAATGTATTATCTTCTGTCGTATGAAAAAAGAGGTTGATAGACTGGTTGCACACTTGACAGCACAAGGATTTAAAGTTTCTGGTCTTCACGGAGATATGGAACAAAAGCAAAGAGAAGTAACGATCCGTGCTTTCAAACAAGGTGGTATCGATATTTTTGTTGCAACAGATGTCGCTGCACGTGGTCTTGATGTCAATGATGTCACACATGTATTTAACTACCACATCCCTTTTGACTCTGAATCTTATGTTCACCGTATCGGTCGTACAGGGCGTGGTGGTAAAACAGGTGAAGCGATCACTTTAGTAAGCCCTAATGAGCTTAGAACCATTAAGCGTATAGAAAAAGATGTAGGTACGAAGATGACTACACAAGTGATCCCTACACGTATGGAAGTACAAAACAACCGTGCAGATGCGCTTATCGCTAAGATCTCTGAAACTAAAGTGACTGAAAGTGCGATCAATCTTGTTAAAACATTACAGCATGATCTAGATATCGTCACGATCGCACATCTTCTTGCTTCTTTAGTTCAGGAAGAAACTTTTGTAAAAGGTAAAGACCACATTGGTCTTGGTCTTGAAGAAGTTGAACTTCTTATCGAAAAAGCACTGCAGAACAGAGGCGGAGGCGGTGGTGGCCGTAACCGTGGTGGTTCTCGTGGTAACAGAAGTGGTGGCCGAAGTAGACATGGCCGTAACGGACGTTCAAGCGGTAGCCGTAGCGGTGGCAGACGTGACAGCCGTAACGGCGGTCAAGGCAGCAACAGAGGGTAAAACTACCCTCTTCTTCTTATCTCCTGCCTTATAATTTAAACTTTCAAAACTATTAGAACATTATTTCTCCAAATATTAAAACATTCATAGATTAGTTCATCACCTTATTTCTTGAAATATACATATATTTCTTGTATACTATAAATACTACTAATAATTTGTTGAGCTTGCAAAAGGTTGTATGCCTGAACCTTCATGGCAGTGATAAAAGTATATCACTCATCGTTCTTATGAACACAAAAAGGATTCTACATGAAACTACGATTATTTTTCCCACAAATCTTGATCTTAATGTTATTTAATCATATCCTGCTTGCACAGGAACCTACTTATAAGCAAGGGGTGAATACATTCATAGAAACCGGCGTAACACAGCCTGATAATATCCCTACATGGTATGCGCCCATGGTAGCAAAGCCTTATGCACCTGTTTTTGAAATTCTTGCTACAAAAGGAACTCAAGGCAGGTATTATCCATACACGTATGCTGTCACGATAAAAGATATGATCAAGTGGCATGGCCATGATTGCGAAGGAACCACCCATGCTGCGAACATCATGAAAATCGCATTTGAGATCCTTTTCCCTGATGGTATTATAGATAGAAGTGTCCTCAAGGGTATTTCTGGAACTGGGCCCTGCTGGTCAGATGCTGTTGCTTTCTTAACCGGTGCCCGACTTCAATATGGTAATCTTGGCTACTTCAAGAACAAAGATTATAACCATGCTATTCTACTGTATCGTACGGACACCAAGGTTGCTGTATTAGGAACATGGAAGAAAGGTATCAATAATATTCCAGGTGAACCCGTCGTACTACCCGAAAAGATCAATTGGACAGCAAAAGTGAACATGCAGGATGTCATTGCATTGAAGAAGGAAGTGAAAAATGCAAAAGGGAATCCTACTCCCTACCAGGTCGATCTCTTACGTTTCTATCAGTGGACACATGTGAACGACATTCTGAGTCATCCATTACATGAAAGCTATCAAGCTAAAGTCATTGAAGATTTTAACTGGGACGACTGGGTGGATAATACAAAAAGCATTTCGAAGCCATTTATAAGATCAGATACACGTTTAAAGAATCACCCGTACCGTGAGAAACCTGTATTAGATAGAAATTAACAAACTAATTATCCTCATTCCCACGGAAACTGTTCGAATGAGAAAAGAGACTTAATCTTTTATGATCTTAAAGGATGGGGATGTTATTATGGTAGGTACATAAGAGAAGATGCTTTTTATATTGAACTTTATACCGATGAAGAAGTGATACTTTCTCAAATGGGAAGGCAAAGTAAGTAAAACAATGGAATATCAGTTTATAGAATTCAAAGAAGGTCAGAGATGGAAGACCCGGATGGGCAAAAGATTTATTATTAAAGAGATTCGTGAGGACGAAGAGTACGCTCTGGTATGCATTAGTATGGATACAGGTAAAAAACATTTTTTTGATGAAGATGGTTTTGAAATTCCAGGATATCCTACAGATAATGATTTAGTAGAACAGATCTCTTAGTATTGAGGAATAAGTCCCTACTTAGAAACAGTGTAGCAAGTATTAATGCAAAAGGCAATATAATGAAAAGCAAGAAAACACTAAGTACCGAAGGATTCACGAGGCGAGTCGTTGTGAAGCTCTTTGGAGTGGTGGTGGGTATTTTGGCCACTGGATTTCCAAAGAGCGCTTTCGGTTCAAATAAGGAGTCAAAGATGATTTTTCCTAATGAATCAGAATCCCGCATCACCCCCTTACCCACTAAGGATTTGAGCCCAGAAAGCTTAAAAATTTTGGCACGTCTTCCCGGGAAAGGCCTCCAGGGAGAAGGCTTCCCGTACAATCTCCTCGGTACTCTAATGCATAACCCGGACACCTTGGAGCCGTTTCTTGACTATTGGGTGACGTCAAAAGCGAATATGGGACTGTCGGTCCGTGAGCAGGAGTTGGTCATCCTTCGCATGGCTGTTCTCTATCGCAGCGAGTATGTTTGGAAACACCATGTTAAGGTCGGGAGAGAATTTGGCATCAACGATACAGAACTCGACGCTATTCGACACGGTTCCTATGCAGCGTTCTCTGCTCAGAGGGAGTGCGCCTTTCTCGAACTGACTGATGCCTTCGTGAAAGAGCGGTCTATCTCGCCGAAATTATGGAACCATACCAAGGAGATTCTCTCTGAAAAGGACTTCGTCGATTTGATCTCCCTGGTCTCTCAGTACGTTCTTTTCGCACTTACTAATGTCTGCTTACAAGTCCAGGTCGAGCCTGGAGTGGCAGATCTGCCTGGAATCGAGGATTAGAGGCGACTCTAAATCGACAGGTTTGATATATTACTCACACTTTATATAGATACTGTGAGGAGAGTTTATTTAAGATACAATTGATACGTTCAAAAAACGCAAAAACAAGGATTTAAAATGAAAGTTACAAAAATATCTTTAACTTGATTGGCTATGCTCTCATCTTCTGTTTTCACTGCGATTGCAGATACTCCAGAGCCGTCTAACCATATAAATTATCCTGTAGGATGGCAGAAGTGGTCTCCGATAGCTGTTTATCACCGTACAGATAATAACACAAGTAGAAAAATATTAGGTAATTCAATTGCCGTCGAAGCTGCGCGTAAAGGAAATGTCAATCCTTGGCCGGATGGGGCTATATTGGGGAAGATCGTTTGGAAAGATGATCAACTACAAGATTGGAAGGCAGCAACGGCTCCTGGAGAATTTGTTCATGCCGAGTTTATGTTTAGAGATTCAAAGAAATGATGAAGATGTTTTGAAGTTCCAGGCTATCCTACAGATAATGATCTTGTAGAACAGATCTCTTAACCCGTTCCATATCTCCCGATACAGAACGAATCAGTTTCTGTAGGTATAGATCTCTGATTAACATGCTATAATTTAAACCATGAATAAATGGATGCAGATAGCCTATAACGAAGCGATAAAAGGGATGAATACCAATGAAGGGGGACCGTTTGGTGCCGTCATTGTCAAAGACGACAAGATCCTTGCTAAAGCCCACAACCGTGTGCTGGCGACAAATGATCCGACGGCCCATGCCGAAATGACCGCCATTAGGGAAGCCTCGAAGTTACTCGACACTTTTGATCTTTCCGGATGTACCCTGTACGTCACTACACAACCCTGCCCGATGTGCCTCGGGGCTATCTTATGGGCACATATAGAGACTGTCTATTATGGTACGACCAAACTGGATGCGGCCAAAGGTGGCTTCGACGATGCTCGTTTTTACGAGATGATAAAGTGGGAAAAAAATGGTGTTGTGCTCAAGCAGATCGATTACGAGGCATGCGCAAAGATTTTTGAACAATGGAATGAGAAAGAGGATAAGCAAATCTACTGACTCTAACACATTACCTCATTACACCAGTAGTAAAGAGGTACTGCTAATACTATACTGATCTTTATTCTTGACCATACACCTAGGAAATGGGAGAAAATCTCATAACTCAAAAGAGAGATTTGCAAATACCCCTTCGACACTTTGTGCCGTTTTATAGCGGGTCTGGAGCATTCTTACCTTTTTGGTCTTCATGTCACAAATAGCTATACGGAAGCTCATACCCATTTGCGGTTCAACGATACAGATAATTTTTCCATCATGTTCACGTGTGGCATGGATGATACCCTGAAGTTTGGGAAAGAAGTATTTTGGATAGCTTAACGGTGTAATCTCTACGATCTTTACCTTATCGCCATCTTTTAGGGTATCAACTATAAGCTGGGCATCTTCCACGCTCTCAAACTGCACACACCAATCATCAAAAACCTTATTGAAATGCTTTAGATCTTCATCTAAGAAACCTCCGGCAAGTGATTGTAAAGCAAAAATACCCATTCATTTTATCCTATTTTATCAAGCGAATTTTAGCATAAATTGCTGGAGAAGAGAAATAACCTACAGGTTAAAGTAGTGTTTTGTGACTCGTCCTCCATCGAGACAATGGGAGAGAGTATATGCGTATCGATATATTAGTTTATAACTATATGTATTGAAACTTCCAGACATTTCTTGTATACTATTCATGCTCTAATAAAAGTAGTATGTTTCTCTAAATAAAGTGAGTCACCATTTACTTGTAAAAAAGGATATAAAATGAAACTTATTAAATTATTTGTCACTTCATTGGCGATGATCTTTTCTTCCACTATCAATACATTTGCGGATACACCAGAGCCATCAAACAATATTGACTATCCTGTCGGTTGGCAGATGTGGTCTGCGATAGCTGTTTCTCACCGTACTGATAACAACACAAGTCGAGTAATATTGGGTAATTCAATTGCAGTCGAAGCAGCACGCACAGGAAAAATTAACCCTTGGCCTGATGGGGCCATATTGGGTAAGATCGTTTGGAAGGATAAACAACTTAAAAATTGGAAGGCAGCAACTGGACCGGGAGAACTTGTCCATGCCGAATTTATGTTTAGAGACTCAAAGAAATATAGTAAGACATACGGATGGGGTTGGGCACGTTGGCTTGGTCTGTCACAAAAGCCATTTAATGATGGAGGAAAGTCCTGTATCTCATGTCATACACCAGTCAAAGATCGAGACTGGACATTTACAGATCCAGCTGCATTTCCAACTTTAAAATAGCTAACAATGCATATGTGGTGTTAAAAAGAAGTCAAGATAATCCCTCCCCTCTTGGATTTTCACTTCTCTTTCGTCATATCCTTGACCCCATCTACATCGATCGGTGTGGACCATTTTGCTTCAAATACCGTTTCCATAGACTCTACCTCCTCTCTAATATCCTCTACTCTCTTTCTTAACTGCTCATGCAATTGCTTATAGTGCTTGTCGGTAGACAACAGCTCTTCTTCTTTTTCTTTTTTCCATCGATATCGGCTCAACGCTTCCACAACTTCCGGGGCGACGGATTTCAGAATGGCTGATTCGAGGAGTTCGGCTTTGTTCTCTACTACATTGAGCTCAACCCCAAGTGTCTGACCCTTTTCTATCCAAGATTGGTTGGGTTTGTTTTGTTTATTGGTGCTGAGGGTATAAGTGGGATAATGAGAGACGATATCTTCATATCCACTGCCAAAAAGCACAGGGATAGCACTAAATTCGATATCTGGGTTAATGAGCCCTAAGTCATTCTTGACCTTCACCGCAAGTGAGTGAAAGATGGATTCACCGGATGGGTCGAAGTCGGTAATGGCTATAAGATAGGCTTTATTGTATTTGGCCGTACGGTTAAGATATTGGGCAATATTCACCGACTCAAAAGATGGGATCTGTCCGGTACTGCTATAGATACCACATTGCAGTGCTTCGGAGAGTATGTCTGTACTTCTCGTCGGCTTTTCTGTGAAAAGCACGATGGGGGTATTATAGGTGTGTTTGTCATTACTGAGTCCCTTAGTGATAAGGTTGAGTCGACTGTAGATCGTCACATCACCATCCAAAAAGAGTTCATAGAGATATTCGCCTATGAGTCTGTTGACATAGATATCCCACTTGTCATCAGGCATTTTTTTGAGATGTTCGATGTCCCCTTTGAACTTATACCAGATATCTCTGATATTTTCCACGGTTTCACCTGTGGAAAGAAACTGATCGATATAGGTGGTAAGTTTTTTGCGGGTGCCTCTGTAGTGTTTCATAGCTTAGCCTTTACGCATACAAAGTTAGAAACATTATACCAGTTTTTAACTCTTGTCACTACTTGTAAATCCGGATCTTGAGCACAGAATTAAAATCATTTTGGAAAATTCATAAAAATAGAGAAAAACTTATTAAATGATAATTTTTATTATTTACATGTAAGTATAACAACTATATAATGACTTATAAAATTTATAAGGAGACTATATGAAAATGACTAAAATAATTGCTGCTTCACTTGTAGCATCATCCGTATTATTTGCTGGTTCATTGGCTGATAAAGCAAAATCAATGGGGCTTCAACCGATCCCAATAGATAAAAATGAGCTTACCAAACTTACGGATCCAAATGGAACCATTACACCTGAGAGAGTGGAACTAGGTAAAAAACTCTATTTTGAACCAAGACTTTCAAAAAGCGGTATCATCTCCTGTAATACCTGTCACAACCTTGGACTTGGAGGAACGGATGGAGCACCGGCAGCTGTAGGTCACATGTGGGTTGCAAATCCACACCACCTGAATTCACCAACAGTTTACAATGCAGTCTTCTTTAAATCTCAGTTCTGGGATGGAAGAAGTCCACACCTTGAAGATCAGGCACAGGGCCCTATGCAGGCAGCACCTGAGATGGCATCACCGGCTTCACTGGTTGTAGATAGAATCAATTCTATTCCAGCATATGTGGAAGAGTTTAAAAAAGCATATGGAAACGATGTAAAAGTTGATTTCCCAACGATCACATCAACGATCGGTATCTTTGAGAGAACATTGGTCACACCATCAAGATACGATGACTTCCTCAATGGTAAAGATGATGCATTGAACGATGCTGAAAAAGAGGGGCTACAAGTATTTATGGATCAAGGATGTGCATCATGCCATAACGGTGTAGCACTTGGTGGAACCATGATGCCATTCCCAATGATCAAACCATATAAATTTGCAGATGTAGGTGACTTCAAAGGTGATAAGAAGGGTATGGTAAAAGTACCAACACTTAGAAATGTGACGGAGACAGCACCATATTTCCATAATGGTCAGATCTGGAGCCTTGCTGAAGCGGTTCAAGAGATGGGACGTACACAGCTTGGAAAAAATATTTCTGATGAAGATACAGCAAAGATCGTGACATTCCTCAAAGCGTTAAAAGGTGAAAAACCGGAGATTGTTTATCCACAGCTTCCGGAAAGTACTGCTACAACGCCTAAACCTGATTTTAACTAATCAAACATTATGTTGCAGAGCGGGAAATTCTTTCTTGTTCTGTAACTATATATCTACGATACTCTTGATCTCATCAAGATATAACAGCTCTTTTTCTACCAGTTTATCTGAAAGCGCACTGATCTCTTTCTTATGGGTTTGAAAAAGTTTTAATACCTCTTCCTCTTTTTCTGTAATAATCTTCCTTACTTCATCATCTATGAGTTTGGCTGTCGCTTCACTGAAGTCTTTTGGCATCGCCATTTCACGCCCCAAAAAGACATGATCTTCCCCTTTTTGATAGTAAACAGGTCCAAGCACTTCACTCATACCCCATTGGCTTACCATATGTGTTGCCAGACTCGTTGCCTCTTTAAGATCATTGGCCGCTCCTGAAGAGAGATCACCAAGCAGTGTTTGTTCTGCAGCCCTTCCACCAAGCATCACCCCTATTTTGTCTAGCAGATAGGCCTTTGGAAAGTTTTTTAAATCTTTCAACGGCAGTTGTTCTGTCATTCCCAGTGCCTGCCCTCTTGGAATGATACTTACCTTTTCTATAGGATCTGCATGTTCAAGCAGCAGTGCAGCAAGTACATGACCACTCTCATGAATGGCTACTCTTTGCTTGTCCTTTTCATCCAAGACAAACTCCTGTTCGACACCCATGATGATACGATCACGTGCATACATGAAATCATCCTGTGTGACATACTTTTGCCCTTCTCTAGCTGCATGCATGGCTGCTTCGTTGACAAGATTGGCGAGATCTGCACCGGAGAAACCGATAGATATTTTTGCTATCTTCTCCAAATCTATAGAGTTGTCTATCTGAACATTACGTATATGGATGTTGAGTATCTTTTCACGTGCTTTGACATCGGGCAGACTGAGTGTGATTTTACGGTCAAACCTACCCGGTCTTAGCAGTGCATAATCGAGAACATCAGGGCGGTTTGTCGCTGCGATGACCACGACCTGCTCTTCTGACTCAAAACCGTCCATCTCAGCTAAGATCTGGTTGAGTGTCTGTTCTTTTTCATCATGACCGCCGCCTACACCTGCACCTCTGGCACGCCCGACAGAGTCAATTTCATCGATAAAAATGATTGCAGGGGCTTCTTTTTTGGCTTTGTTAAAAAGATCACGTACCCTTGATGCCCCTACTCCTACAAACATTTCAACAAACTCCGAACCACTGATGGAAAAGAATGGCACTTCCGCCTCCCCTGCTACTGCTTTTGCCAAAAGGGTCTTCCCCGTACCCGGTGCTCCCATCAGCAAGATCCCTCTGGGAATTTTGGCACCTATTCTTTCATATTTTTCAGGATTTTTAAGAAAGTCCACAACTTCATAGAGTTCGATCTTTGCATTTTCCACACCTGCCAGATCATCAAACGTCACAGATACCTTTTGTTTCTCATATTTTTTAGCCGTGGATTTCATAAAGTCAAATACACCTCCACCCATACCACCTAATTGCTCTTTCATACGTCGTGAACTGTAAAATATAAACCCTATAAAGATAAAAAGTGGCAGCAACATAAAAAAAGCAAGCCAAAAACCTGACTCTTTTTGTGACTTCACGAACATCTCAACCTGATTTTTTTCCAATAGTGCTAATAATGTTTTATCTTCAAAAGGAGGAAGTGTTGTCCTTACATAAGCAGGTCTCGAACCTATCTCACCTTTTAAAGTAGCTACAACCTGATCTCCATCGATTCGTATCTCTTTGATACTATTTTCTGCAATTTTCTTTTTAAATTCATCGTAAGAGAGTGTTTGACTCTGTTTCTGCAATGACATATAATTATACAATTGAAATCCGAGCATAATCATGATCAGTATCACCCATATATTGGTAAAAGGATTGAATTTAGGCATATCTATCGGTTCTTGTTTCATCTCTACTCCCATTAGGAAATTATCAACTCTATACTTATTGTACCAAAATATAGAAAGTCATTTTATAAGGATAATAGGTATCATAAGGATAATTCACACTTATTGGCTATAATACGAAAATAATCACTATGAAAGAAGAAATTCCTGTATTTTGGATGCATGAATAAGGTACCCCTATGAGCAAACTTGATCTTAGAGAAGCAAAACGTTTTTTACCTACCACCAGAGAAGAGATGGATGCACTTGGGTGGAAACAGTGTGATGTGATATTGATCTCTGGAGATGCCTATATAGATTCTCCGTTCATTGGTGTGGCTACAGTCGGACGTATGCTTGAAAAGCTGGGGTATAAGGTTGGAATCATAGGTCAGCCTGATATCAAGAGTGACAAAGATATCAGACGTTTGGGTGAACCGAGACTCTACTGGGGTGTGAGTGGTGGAAGTATTGACTCTATGGTAGCGAACTATACAGCTACAAAGAAGTTTAGAAATTCTGATGATTATACACCCGGAGGAAAGAATACCAAACGTCCAGACCGAGCTGTTCTGGTCTACACCAATCTCATACGTCAAAACTTTAAAAATACGGTACCTATCGTTCTGGGCGGTATAGAAGCTTCACTTAGACGTGTCACCCACTACGACTACTGGAGCAACAAGCTTAGAAAACCTATACTCTTTGACTCTAAGGCAGATATACTCATCTATGGTATGGGAGAACAGGCGATTCGTGAGCTTACCCATGCCTTGGATCAAGGTAAGGAGTGGAGAGACATACGCGGTGTCTGCTACATAAACAAAGAGCCTGTAGAGCATTATCATCAACTTCCCTCACACCAGGAGTGTCTGGATGATAAAGAGAAGTATATAGATCTTTTTGATCTTTTTTATGACAACAATGATCCCATCGCAGCAAAAGGTCTTTGCCAGAAAGTAGACACACGTTACTCTATACAAAATCCGCCATGCGATTATCTGAGTGAACCTGAGATGGATGAAGTCTCTGCCCTGCCGTTTACAAGAGAACTGCACCCCTACCACCGTCCGGAAGGTAAAGTAAAATGTCTTGAGACGATCAAGTTCTCCATTATGACACACCAGGGATGCTGGGGTGAATGTAACTTCTGTGCCATTGGTGTGCACCAGGGACGTACGATCCGTACACGTTCAGAACAGTCCATCGTCAAAGAGGCCAATCAGTTTAAAGAGTACAAAGACTTTAAAGGCATCATCTCAGATCTTGGCGGTCCTACAGCAAATATGTACGGCTATGAGTGTAATAAAAAACTCAAACTCGGTACCTGCGACCATCAGCGTTGTGTAGATTCACGACATCTATGTTCATCCATGAAACCGGACCATACCCGTGTGATAGGTATGATGAAACAGGTACGTAACATAGAGGGGATCAAAAAGGCCTTCGTAGCTTCAGGTATACGTTATGACCTGATCAATGAAGACAAACGTAAGGGCTACTCCTATCTCAAAGAGCTGGTAGAACACCATATCTCAGGCCAGATGAAAGTCGCACCTGAACATACCCAGCAGCATGTACTTGATCTTATGGGAAAACCGGGAAAACAGACACTGATAGACTTTAAAAGGCTGTATGACAAACTCAACAAAGATATGGGGAAAAAGCAGTATCTTACCTATTATCTTATCGCCGCACACCCGGGTTGTGAAGAGAAAGATATGCATGAACTGAAACGTTTTACGACTGAAGAGCTTAAAATGAACCCCGAACAGGCACAGGTTTTTACCCCGACTCCTGGAACCTACTCTGCCGTGATGTACTACACAGAGATGGACCCTGTCACACGTAAAAAGATCTTTGTGGAGAAAGATATACATAAAAAAGAGAAACAAAAAGCCATCGTACAGGCAAAAACGAATTTTAAATCAGGATTTGCAAGTTAATGCACAACAGACCTATCTATATCACTGACCTCGACCATACGTTTTTGCGTACGGACCAGAGTGTCAGTGATTTCAGCAGAGAAGTTTGGAACACAAAAAGCAAAGATGCCATTCTCTCAGTAGCCACAGCAAGAAGCTTTCAAAAAACCCATGACTTTTTGGAAAAACTCCATCTGGATGCCCCTATGATACTATTAGACGGTACGATGATTGTCTCTCCGGACAAAAAGCTCATAGATCTAAAAACCATCAACAAAGCACTGGGTGATGCCATCGTTGAAGTTGGATTACAGTTTGATATTGACCCTTTTATCATAGGGTTGAAAGACATGGATCTCAATGAAGCATTTTTGTACCCTCGTAAACTGAATAAGCATCAGAAATTTGTCCTCAAGGGCTACAAAAATGATCCACGACTACAGTTCAACCCTGAAAATAAAACCATGGAGTTGAACCTGAAGATCGTTTATTTTGGTGATAAAAAAACACTGAAACCTCTTACATCGAAATTAAAAGCGACATTCAAAGATGCCATAGAGTGCAAACTCTCCCCGGAAAAATACTCAGACGGCTACTTCCTGACGATACTTCACCCTGAAGGGGACAAAGCCCATGCACTTCAGAAGGTTATGAACTATCTAGAACGAGATCCTGCTGATGTAACGGTATTTGGTGACTCTGTCAATGACATTGGGATGTTCAAGCTTGCAGGAACCTCTGTAGCCGTTTCCAATGCCCTGGATGAGGTAAAAGCCGTAGCAGATGTCATACTTCCTCACTCTAACGATGAGGATGCAGTGGCCAAATATTTGAAAGAACAGAAGCGTTAATACCTATTCATCAACTGGGCGTTCAAAAGCTCCAGTCTCTCTGGTGTCCCTATATCAAGCCATTCGCCTTCATAGAGTTCACCGGTCACTTTTCCCTCTTTGATTGCTACTCTGAGTAAAGGTGCCAGTGCAGATTTACCGTAGAGTACCCCATCAAAGAGTTTTGGAGAGTAGTACCCGATGCCAGAGAAAGTGTATTGCCTGTTATCAATGACCCTGTTCCCATCTAAGGCGAAATCTCCTTCAGGGTTATGTTCCGGGTTGGGTACAAGGACTAAATGGGCGAGAATACCTTCTGCAAGCTTTCTATGGTCTTGAAAATCATAATCGGTCCATATATCTCCATTGAGAACCAAAAATGCCTGATCCCCAAGTAATGGCAGCGCTTTGATGATGCCCCCTGCTGTCTCAAGTCCACCCTCTTCCTGTTCATCAGAGTAGGTAATGTTCACGCCCCACTCTGAACCGTCCCCCAGTGCTTCAGGGATTTGATACCCCAGGTGTGCAATGTTAATGACTATATCAGTATATCCGTCATGTGCTAGACGTTCTATGTGCCATACGATAAGAGGTATACCGCCTACTTTAAGTAGAGGTTTCGGTGTCGTGTCGGTCAGTGGCCTCATTCTTGTTCCAGAACCTGCAGCAAGTATCATACATTTCATCGTAGTGTATCCTTTCTTAATTAGGCGGTTAAAATATTCTCATCGTGACAGGTGCATCTTTGAACTCACCATATTGTGATTTCAGTAGAGCGATCAATCCGTCCAGTTCCGGGTACTTTTGACCCACTTCCAGGATATACTTCAACGTTTGTGGAATATCCTGCAGGTATTTCTTTTTCCCGTCTCTTAGTGCCAGTCTTGAAAAAATACCCAGTATCTTGATGTGACGCTGCAGGCCTGTAAAATCAAACCAGCGGATAAACGTCTCATCCTCTACATCAAGTCCCTTCAACTCCTTAAAGAGCAGGATCAGTCTGCGTAATTCTCTTCTATCCAGTTTCACATAGGCATCACGAAGCAATGAGACCAGGTCATAGGTCAAAGCCCCTTCTCTTGCATCCTGGAAGTCTATGACCACAATCTCGTCATTGCTGTCTATCATCAAATTGCGTGCATGGTAGTCCCGGTGTACAAAAATGCCTTGCGGCTGGCTCAATACCTCTTTGGCTATCAGGGAGAAACTCTCCAAAAGCATACGTCCTTCAAGACATTCAAGTGTTGTGCCCAGATATGCTTTTAGGTACCACTCTGTCATAAGATTCATCTCTTCGAGCAAAAAACCCTGATCATACGGTAGTAAACCTTTAGAAGATGTGGTCTGGAGTTGAACCAATGTTTCTATGGCTTTATCATAATAAGGCCTTGCATCTACACCTTCCACACATTTATCCAGGAGGTGGGTAGAGCCTATATCCTCTAAAAACACAAAACCTTTTTCAAGATCATAGGCATTTATGGTCGGTATACGTACATTTGCATCTGTAAGTCTTTGAGCTACACCGATAAAGACAGGTACACTCTCTTTGGCTTCTGAAGCATCCATCACGATACCACCATCACTGTTTATAAGACGGTAGTATCTTCTTGCACTCGCATCCCCATGTAACATTTGAAGTTCCGGGTCATTAATACCTAACGACTCCAACCATTCTGTTAACTCTTTATACATATATGCCTCCTAGAACTGCATTGTCACTTGCACCCGTAACGTCCTTTAAATTGACTTTTTGATGATGTATACGTTTGTATGCAAGCCATGCAAAGGTCATTGCTTCTATCTGGTCTGCATTAGCAGAGATAGCCACTTCTACATTTGGCATCAATACTTTGATCCGCTCAACAAGAAATGTATTCTTGGCACCACCACCGCAAAGCAAAGTAATATCCGGGTTGAACTTCAAAACTTCATTACTGATACTCATAGCAGTAAGTTCTAAAAGTGTCCTCTGTACATCTTCAGGGTTATGCGTATGTCCTGAAAGATACTTTTGTAACCATACATTATTGAATTTTTCTCTACCTGTACTTTTGGGATAAGGCTCTTGAAAAAAATCATCCGACATCATTTTATCTAAAAGAGTATAGTCCACAACACCTGTGCTTGCCCACTCTCCATTTTCATCATATGCCTTGCCCTGATGTTCAGCTATCCACATGTCCAAAAGTACATTTCCACAACCAGTATCATATCCTATAAGTTTATCTCCTAAGACAGTAATATTTGCCATTCCACCGATATTTACCACAGAAACAGACGAATTAATATTACTAAATATAAATTCATGAAATGCCGGTGCAAAAGGGGCACCCTGTCCACCTAATGCTACATCTTTACGTCTGAAATCTGCTACAACAGGTATCCCTGTCTTTGCAGCCAAAATATTAGGGTCACCAAGCTGCATCGTGAAAGGATATTCTCCTTCCGGTGCATGCCAAAGTGTCTGACCATGTAATCCTATAGCATTAATACCTGATGGATCTATATTCTCACGAATCAATAAAGCACCAACAGCCTGTGTGAAGAGTAAACCCAAACGATGGTCTATCTCTCCTAAAGATTCTAATGTACAATTCTCTTCTATCACTCTGAGTATTTCACTCTTTAACTCCAAAGGCATAGGATACTCTAAAGAAGTAATAAGTTTACAGGAGTTGCTGTCTATTTCACAAAGTATGACATCCACACCATCAAGTGATGTACCTGACATGATACCTATATAGTGTTCTTTATTCATCGATATATCTTTTCAGTGGGATAATAGGAGACCTATTACCTAGGTTTTATAGTATGAAAGATTATACAAACTTACTGCTTAATATGGTGATAAACGTAAAGATCTATTGCGTGATATGACAATTCTGTTGTGCGAGGTATTTATATAAGTGAAGTTCAACTATACTTCAACAAATAAAAAAAGTCAGGTCAATATGAAACTAAGTAATCGAGCAAAAAATATCGCACAATCAGAGATCAGAGCGATGTCCATATTATGTAACGAAAAAAATGGACTCAATATGGCACAAGGTCTTTGTGATCTTGAAGTACCTTTACCAGTTGTAGAAGGTGCAAAAGAAGGGATAGACCGTGGAAAAAATACCTATACCTCTGCTTACGGTAATTACAAGTTAAGAGCCGCTATCGCTAAAAAGCAGAATGATTTTTATGACCAGGGTATCGACGTGGACAATGTACTTGTAAGTCTTGGGGCAACAGGAGCGTTTTATGCTACTGCTATGTCCCTGCTCAATGAAGGAGATGAGGTCATACTTTTTGAACCTTACTATGGTTACCACGTAGCGACACTAAAATCAATAGGATGTAAGATCAAATACATCAGAACGAATCCGCCAGCTTATGAAATAGACTTTCAAAACTTGAAAGATCAGATATCAGAAGACACAAAAGCCATACTCATCTGCAATCCTTCAAACCCCAGTGGAAAAGTGTATACAAAAGAAGAGCTTCAAACGCTTTCTGAGGTCATTAACCAAAACGATCTTTTCCTCTTTAGTGATGAGATGTATGAACATTTTATCTACGATGAACTTGAGTTTGTATCTGCATTAAGTATCGAGAGTTTAAAAGAGAGAACAGTTGTAATCTCAGGTTTTTCAAAGATCTATTCGATCACTGGATGGAGACTTGGATATGCGATCACACAAAAAGGCATTATCGATGCAGCCTCTGCTTTTAATGATCTGGTATATGTCTGTCCTCCTGCACCGCTACAGAACGGTATACTCAAGGGACTGAACGAATTACCTAAATCCTACTACGAAAATGTAGCCAAAGAGCATCAGAAAAAAAGGGATAAGTTCATTAAAGCCCTCAATGATGCAGGACTGAAGGCTGAATATGTCAAAGGGGCCTACTATGTACTAGCCGATATTTCGAAACTTGAAGGTGAAGATGACAAGCAAAAGGTTGTAACACTTCTAGAAAAAACCGGTATCGCTGCGGTTCCGGCTAGAGCATTCTATCAAGAGAGTGAAGGTATTCATCTGGCAAGATTCTGTTTCTCTAAAAAAGAAGAAGAGCTTGATGAAGCTATAGAGAGATTGAAACGTCTCTGAATTCAGTGATAATTGTATGCCTAAGGGTGTGAGATTCACCTTTAGCTAATGTCACACTATCATCTAAAACATTGGCACTCTCTATACAAAGCATCTGAGTGTGATCGTGTAGATCAGCCATACTACTTGCTATAACCTCTCCAGGATTCCAAATAACAATCGTATTCGTCCCCTCTGTTTGAACAGTATGATGTACCTTGTTATCTTTTACCAAAATATCATTATTGACATTTTGATAGATTCGATCTACCTCTTTGCTAAAATCTATATGACCCTCTTGAAGTGTAAAAGTATTTTGGGTCTTATCGAAATAGTATGTCTCATCCAAACCTTCTACATGCGTTTCATAGATGTTATCAATCGCCAGATAAGTATGTAGTGCAGAGGTGAAAGTAAACGGTTTAGTATCAAGATTTTGACTTGTAAGTTCTAATCTAAGTACCGCGCCAACATAGATATCTAATGTCAGATGAAACAGATAAGGCCAAAGTACGAGTGTCTCAGGTGACGAATGCAGTGTCAGTGTAACCTTGGTCTCTCGATCATTTAACATCTGAGTCGATTGATGCTTCCAAAGTGAAGTTCTGGCAAACCCATGATTGGGTAGCGAGCTATCACTTTCATTGGCACCAAACCAAGGCCAGCAGATGGGTACACCACCTCTTATGGCCTTCCCCTCTTTAAATGCTGATGTTTGACTCAGAAAGAGTACACTGCCCTTTCCTTTCAGTGTAAAATCAAAGATATGAGCACCTTGTAATGCTATCTTTGCACTGGAACAGCTGTTTTCAACACTTATGTACGCTAATTCATCTTGTGTATCCATACCCTCTCTTTTCATAGCTAGAATAAACTAATTATTTGAAGTACTTTTTTCTTTCCCGAACATCATCAAGACAAACGCCACAAAAGTTCCGGCCAAAATCTGCCATGCAAACCCAAGTTTCAAGTCCAGTGCAGCACCTAGCACATAAGGTTGTAGTAGCAGTACTGTGATAAATCCACCAAAAAGTGCCAATGGCACTGTAGTTGCAGAACCGCGTTTAGTAAAGATAGCTGCACCAAATACACCAAGTAAGCCTGTGTATGCAAATGCCATCACGCCAAGAGCAAAGCTAAGTAGTGGAAGTTCTGTGTAACGTTGCCAGTAGTAGCTTAGCATCGCCATAAGTGAGAGTGCGACAGCAAATAGAAGCACTGCATTACGCCCTGCTTTGACAAAGTGCATCTCATCTACATTGCTTCTCTTTTGCTTCCAAGGTTTATAGAGATCTTCTATGGCTACAGATGACATGGCACCCAGGACAGAATTGGAACTGGATAAAGCAGCTGCTACAGCACCAACGGTCACAAGTCCTCTCATCCCCTCTGGCATCTCATGTAAAATGTAGTACATAAAAATAGTGATCTTCTCCCCATCAAATTTTTGTACCACTTCCGTACTCAAACCAGAAATTTCAGGATGCTGATAAAAGAGGTAAAGCAGCAAACCGATCATTAAAAAAAGTAACGCTACAGGGATAGTCAGGTAGATACTCATCATAAGTGAATTTTGGGCTTCTTTCGTACTTTTGCAGGTCAATGCTCTTTGTGTCATGTCCTGGTCAAGGCCATAGGCAGCGATATTAAGAAGCAGCCAGCCACCAAGCAAGGTCCAAACAGAAAATCCACCAGACATTGACCAATCAAGTAGCTTGAGTTTGTTTTCACTCTGCAGGGTAGACACAATCGTAGACAGATCGGTATGCATACTCATATAAAGGTAGATCAATATTGCGATCCCCGCTCCAATATAAGTAAAGGCTTGAATGATGTCAGAAAAGATGATCGATTTGACACCCCCAAAGTATGCATAAGCCAATGCACCCAGCATTAATATCGAGATGGATATAGCAACATGTATGGATGTAATATCTAAGAAGAGTATCATGGAGATGGCTAATGCACCGATATAGAGCCTAGCACCAGAAGCAAACAGACGTCCTATAAGAAACATAATACCCGCTTCTCTTTTTGCATTCTCACCATAACGCTTTTCTAGCAATTCGTAGACTGTTACCGCTTTGATCGCATAAAAACGTGGAATCAGCACTTTAGCGACAAAAAAAACTGCCAAAAAAGCAGAAATATAGAATCCTATGAACGTCAGATCTTTTCCGTATGAGTACTCAGGTCCGCCAAGAAAGGTAGCAGCAGACTGTGAAGTAGCCAGTACAGACATCGCTGCAGCAAACATAGGAACACTATTCCCCCCGACGAAATAGTCACGTGTGTTCTTTACCTTGATACGACTTAAAAGTACTGATGTTATAGTTAATATTAAAAAATATGCAAAGAAGATCCCCCAATCAAGGGTACTGAATGCGGAGTTCATTCGTTCCCTTTGGGTGGTGCTTTAAGATGGAGACATTGTACACCATTTCTTATATCGGACATAAACTTTTCACCGGGATCAGATTTCACTGTTCTGTATCCTTTGTCTTTTTCCAACCACAAAGCTGTCTTCTCCATCTGTCTGTACTCATGATGACCTACAAGATACTCGATCGTAGGGTATTTGGCCTTGAGATACATCACTAGGTCAATGTTGGCCTGACGCTGTTCAGGTGTCAGATCATCTATCTTATTGTCTTTCCCTCCGATGTTCTCTATACCGATACTGGAGTAATTAAGTCCTATCACATGACGTGCCATCCAATTCTCCGGCATTAAACGGTATATGGTCCCGTCTCGTGCCACCATAAATTGAGAGGATACATTCAAGGCTGAAGCTTTCACAATGTCTTTTCGGTCAGAAAGGAGTTTTTCAGGCTTCAAACGCTTGAATGATTTGTCAAAATCCATCTCTGCTGTCCAGTGGAGCATAATGATCTTTGGCGTGATCTCAATATTCTCTACGTTCATGCCGTAATGAGATTTTATATACGATTTTGTCATAGCGATGCGGTCAGGTCCGAAATCGATTGGTTTATCGATGATCCGGAGTGGTTGTATAGGTTTTGTGGTACAGACTGCAGGTTTTGCCTCTTCTTTTCCACATGCAGTCAAAGTGAGAAATACAAAAGAGAGTAGTAAAAGTCTTATCATGAAATAAATCCTCACTTCCAAGTAGAGTTATTCTATCGGATCTTGGCTAATGTTTTCTTTTTCTTTTAGAAGGACCCAAACAAGAATCACAGAAGGAATACCCAAAGAGATAATATAACTTGGAATATGTAATAATCCGTGTCTATTGAGATATAAGAAGCCCAAGATTAGCAGCACATAGGCACCTAGTCTATAGAAAGAGAGAGCCGCTTTGGTGTCTTTCATGGTCTGGTAGACACTGCGTCGATTCTCTTTGAGTTTTTTCTTCTCTGCTTTGATCGTTTGTGCCAAACTCTTCTCCTCGACCTCTACCTCTTCACTGTATAAATCATAGGGATCTTCAAGTTTGTCAATCACATCTTGAGTGTCATCCATGGTTACCATATTGTGTTTCACACGGGCATTGACCATACGTCTATAACTGACTATCGAAGCAATCATGACAAGTGATGCGGTGATATAGCCTATCTGTGTGTTGTAAAGCACTTTAATATCAAAAAATATTATAGAGATCAAGAGTAGTAAAATATCCACAGATAGGAGTACTGCGAAGATCTTACGATTCATACTATGCATCATCATCCTCAGCATCATATTTGTCTTGCTGTTCTTTTTTATAGGTATATCTTGGATCATTAGCCAATTCATCCAACGACTTTTTCTGCTTCGCATATGCTTTGTAGACATTAGAGATAGCCGCACCGATACCGATGAATACACCGATCCAGAGTGTCCATCCAGCACCCGTAAGATTGCGTAATCCCAATCCTATACCAACACCAATAATGACAGCGACAACCATGGAAATACCAAGACTGAGTCCATCTGCAGCATCCACCACTTTTTTGAATTTCGGTTCTTCCGTATTATTTTGCATTTTTAGTCCTCATAATTTGAAAATGTAGTATAGCCAATTGGTACATAGAGCATGGTTTAGAATAAAGTTTTTCCTCCTCTATGTTGCACCAGTAGGCTGCTCTAGCGTGACAGCTCCATAAAGAGAAATATATACTCTTCTACTTTAGGCAGCAGCACGGTACCGTGTCCATCACCAGGGAGTATGAGTGTGGTACCTGCAATTGCTTTTTTACCATATTCAAGTGCATTCACGTTCGCACCCAATGGATCATTTTTGGTAGCGATAAAGTAGGTTTTTGCCAGAGAACTTGATAGTGCCATGTCACTTTCACTGCTGTTTGATCTTCCCGCAGAAAGCGAAATGAGTGCTTTTGCATCATAGTCATTCAATACAGGGATCAGCGATGCACCACCCAGTGATGCTCCAATGAGGTAGAGTTGTTGTATATCCAGGCTTTTATCCTCTTCTATCATCTCCAGCCATGCTATGAGGTCCTGTGGTATCTTGGAAAATCCCACTTTGGGTGCACTTGCATCAAAAGCTGTTCTCACTTCACTTGTGTTTTTAGGCATTTGTACGCTGTTCTCTACGCCTTGTTGCATGGTTGACTTTCCATGGCCACGCAGATCCACACTGAGAGTCGCCATACCTTTCGCAAGTAATCTCATGGTGAGCATATCCCATGATGTATGGTCTGAACCGAACTGGTGTGCCAAAAGTACGATAGGCATAGGTTTTTTAGTCTCTTTCGGTTTTTCCAGCCATCCGTGGAGCACAAATCCATCTTCGGTCGTAAGATTAAGTTCCGTAGCAAAAAGAGGTATGACCAATACCAGGGAGAGTAGAAATTTTTTCATGATATTTCCTTCACAAACAGTATAACTTGATTGGCTGTTCTATCAAAATGATATGAAGCGTGATCTAGGCTATTTCAGCCATCACTTCATACGCTGCTTTGATCGTCTCATCTATCATCTCATCCGTCATAGCAGCACAGATAAATCCTGCCTCAAAAGATGAACAGGCAAGATAGATACCTCTGTCCAACATACCTTTATGGAACTTGGCGAACCTTGCCGTATCATTTTCCAACGCATCATCAAAGTTTCTGACAGGCTTATCAGAGAAGAAGAAACCGAACATACTCCCTCTAACATCGGTCACGAAAGGTATGTTAGATGCATCTGCCGCTTTTTTGAATCCATCCATGAGTTTCTTGGCTTTGTTTCCCAGTGATACATATAATGAAGGATTGGATTTGAGCTTTCTGAGACTGGTAAGACCTGCTGCCATCGCTACAGGGTTACCTGAAAGTGTTCCTGCCTGGTAGACCGGCCCTTCAGGAGAAAGGTGTGCCATGATCTGTGCCGATGCACCAAAGGCACCGACAGGCATACCTGCACCGATGACCTTACCAAGAGTCACCATGTCCGGTTTCACACTTGAAATACCCTGAGCACCGCTCAATGAAGCCCTGAATCCACTCATCACTTCATCAAAGATAAGCAGTGCACCATGGTTTGTACAGAGACATCTCAGTTCTTCCAAAAATGCTTCATCTGCAGGTACAAGACCCATATTTCCGGCTATAGGCTCGATGATCACACAGGCAATACCGTCCGGTGACTCCTCAAAACACTTTAGTACGGATTCAATATCATTATACGTTGCCAAGAGTGTATGTTTGGTAAGATCAGCCGGTACACCAGGACTTGATGGAGAACCGAATGTAGCCAGACCAGAACCTGCCTGTACTAGCAGTGAATCTGAGTGGCCATGATAACATCCAGTGAACTTTACAATATTCTCTCTACCTGTCACACCACGAGCCAAACGGATAGCAGACATCACTGCTTCTGTTCCAGAACTCACGAAACGCACTTTATCAATGCTGTCAAAAAGCGTGACGATCTCACTTGCAAGCTCCGTCTCTATAGTCGTAGGAGCACCGAAACTCAATCCTCTTTGAACGGCCTCTATCACTGATGTTTCGATCTCTTTATCTGCATGACCAAAAATAAGCGGACCCCAACTTTGTACATAGTCGATATATCTGTTCCCGTCAATATCAAAAAGATATGCCCCCTCACCTCTTTGGATGAATGGTGGTGTACCCTCTACTCCTGAAAATGCACGTACCGGTGAGTCAACCCCCCCAGGAATCACTTTATATGCTTCTTCAAATGCTGCTATACTTTTGTCATATGCCATGTTATTAATCCTCATTATGTATAATTGCAAAGATTATACACTAACGGCACTTAGGGCTATATACAAGGAGAGTCTCATCAGAACGCTGAAAGGATTAATACTCTCTTTATTGTTACATTTACTGATATTGATGCTTTTTATGAAAAACTGGAAAGAGTTCATCTTCTTACCTCCTAAGAAAGAAGAGAAGAAAATAAGCCTAAATCTCCAACAGATCGTCACTCCTCCTGCACCGAAACCAAAGCCGGTACCTGTTCCCGAACCCGTAGTGATTCCACCAACACCTAAACCTGTCATTCAAAAACCGGTAGAAACAGCCGTGCAACCTATAAAGAGAAAAAAGTTGGATGAGAGTAAAAAGATCTTTGCACAGCAAAGTACAGAAGAAAACAATGTCACCAAAACCGTACCCAAACCTGTTCAAAAGATCGTTCAAAAAGAAGAGAAAAAGAAAGTTATTAAAAAAGTACAGAAAAAAACTGTAGCGAAAAAAACGAAAACATACAGACCATCTAAACGTTCAAGTGATCCTCTTGCTAATGCGCTCATGGGTTCTGGTACATCTATGTATCCAACACAGCGGAGCCGACCATCATCTTCAGGCAGTTATGGTGCTAGAATGATCAATCAGCTTTATGGTAAAGAGTTTGATACTTACAGTGAAACACAAAAAAAGTTCATCAAAAACAATCTGGGAACCATCCACAGGATCACACAACGTACACTTACCCGAAACGGCTATCCGGATGTTGCGGTCCGCACAAGACAGCAGGGAACCAACATTGTCTCTTTTTACCTCCATCCAAATGGTGATATCTCAGATCTTAAATTAAAAAGGCATATAGGTCACCAGGCTTTAGATCAAAATACTTTAGATGTAATACGCATTGCCTATAAAGATTATCCTTTACCTAACAAAAAAACAAAGATCGTTTTTTATGTAAGGTATAGTATCTATTAAAGTTTATCTGATCTCTTTCCAAAGCTTTTGTACCACATCCTCAGTTCCCTGAATTAATAGAGGTTCAGCTTCAGGATCTAACCAACGTAAGACTGTTTGTATCTGCTCCTCGCTCATCACTGTACATCCGGCCGTAGGTACATCCTTAATATGAATAAAGATACATGACCCTGCCCCCTTTATAGCTCCAACTTCACCTATATGGTTATGATCCACCACAATGCCATACTTGTAGTAGTCTTTGGGGAACTTCATATGTTCTTTGCTTTTATAGTCCACATCTACTTGCGTACTGTCTACGATCTTATTATAAAATTTAGAATTGACATCATCCACACAATGATCTGTCTCTTTGTAGATTTTATAGGGGTATGCTATATGAAAAGGTGCATATCCGAATGCATGTTTGAGTTTAAAAATACCTGCAGGTGATTTCCCGTCTCCCTCTTTTTTAATGATCTGTGCATCTTTTGGTAATTCATGCAGCCCTATTCCCCATCCTAAACCGTTTCTACCCAGTTTGATATCTATCTTATTGCCTATTTTTTGCCAACCAGTCTCATGCAGTTCATAACGCTGTAGTTTTCCTGAAGGTGCAGACCACTCTTTTGTTGTTACAACCAAAAGCTGTTTGGTTTGAGCCTGTAGTGTGATAAGTATGACACATAGTGCAAGTACAATCTTCATGTGGTATAATCCTTCTATGGAATATGGAATAGTCTCAATAGCAATCCCGTTGCTTACAATCATTTTAGCTATTATAACCAAAGATGTGATCGTTTCGCTCATGGGCGGTATCTTTGCAGGTTTTTTGGTACTGAATGGATATAACCCTATAGATGCCTTCATTGCACTTTTTGATGGTATTATCTCACTTTTTTCAGAAGCCTGGATCACCAAAACCCTTCTCTTTATCGTCATGGTCGGTTCCATTATCAGATTACTTACCCTAAGCGGTGCGGTTGACAGTTTTGTAGTTTATCTGAGCCAAAGATCCAAAAAAATTGACTCACCAAAAGGGGCAATGCTGCTTGCTTATATTATCGGTGTTGTGATCTTTATAGAATCCTCTATCACTGCGCTGGTTGCTGGTACTGTGGCTAAACCTCTATGTGACAAGAATGGAGTCAGCAGAGAAAAACTTGCCTATATCTGTGATTCTACTTCTGCACCGATCTGTTCGCTCATTCCACTCAATGCATGGGGTGCCTTACTTCTAGGTCTCATCGTAACGGCCATTGACTCTCAGGTGATATCAGGAGATGGTGTCTCTTTACTAATCTCTTCTATTCCCTATAACTTTTATTCGCTCTTTACTTTAGCTATTGTTTTGGCAGTCATATTTTTAAATATAAATATGGGGCCCATCAAGGATGCTATTCCTGTACCCTACACTGTTCAAGAGAGTGAGACTAAGATCGAGGCTACACCCTACAGGATGCTTTTACCTATTTTGGTGATGGTAATGATGGTACCTGTAGGACTTTATCTGACAGGAGAAGGTGACATCTTTAAGGGTTCCGGTTCCACTTCTGTCTATTACGCTGTCATCATCACGTTGCTCTTTATCTATCTCTATTATGTCCCGACCAAAACACTCACACATAAGAACTATTTCATTGGTCTCTATGAAGGTATAGGAGATATGATACCCGTAGGATTGATCATGGTCTTTGCCCTGCTTATAGGAAACGTGATCAGTGATCTTGGCACTGCCAAATATTTGGCATATTTGCTTACGGGAAATATTTCGCCTCTGCTTATACCGCTTCTTATCTTTTTAGTCGCAAGTATCACAGCATTCTCTACAGGCACAAGCTGGGGTACATTCTCCATTATGATGCCTATTGCTTTGGCTTTGGGTGCAACGATGGAGCTGCATATCCCATTGGTCATAGCAGCAGTGATCTCCGGAGGTATATTTGGCGACCACTCCTCTCCTATCTCTGACACGACCATTATCTCATCCATGGCGGCAGGGTGTGACCATGTCGAACATGTAAGAACACAACTGCCTTATGCACTCTTGGGTGGTCTGTTGGCATCAGGTGCATTTTTACTGGCAGGATGGTTCACCGTATGAATTTATTGAAAAAAGGCAAATCATGAGCACAAAACAAGGAAATATGCAATGAAGCTTCTTGTCTCCGCCCTGGAACCCTCATCAAACCTCCACTTAAAAGAGGTTCTCAAGCATACACAGGATGTTGAGCTTCTGGGTATCTTCGATAAAAATATTAAAGAAGGTACACCGCTTTATGACATCAGCGAAATGGCTATCATGGGTGTGGTAGATGCCATCAAAAAACTTCGCTGGTTCTTTAAAGTGGCAGATGAGATGGTCGAACTCGCCAAAGAGGCAGATAAAGTCCTTTTAATGGACTCTTCAGGGTTTAACCTGCCTTTGGCTAAAAAACTGAAAGAAAAGTACCCGGATAAAGAGATCATTTACTATATCCTTCCCCAAGTATGGGCCAGCCGTCCCAAACGTGTTAAGAAGTTGGAACTCTATTGTGATAAACTGCTCGGTATACTCCCTTTTGAAATGGAGTATTACAGTTCAGATAAAGCACAGTATATCGGACATCCGCTGCTTGACGAGATAGATGTACACAGAAATGAAGAAGAGACAAAAGGATGCATTGCATTCATGCCGGGAAGCCGTAAAAGTGAAATAACCCGTCTTATGCCTATTTTTCTTGAACTGCGTAGAAAATTCCCGGAGATCCGCCCTCTGCTTGTCATTCCTCCCTCTTTTTCTAGAAACAAAATAGCCAAACTCTACAAAGGCAATCGTGAGTTTGAAATCGTACGTGATACCCATGAAGCTCTTAGACGTGCAGAGTTTGCCTTCATATGTTCAGGGACTGCCACACTCGAAGCAGCACTCATAGGTACACCTTTCACACTGGCATACATCGCAAAGAAGGTTGACTTTTTCATAGGGACAAAACTTCTAGGCATCACACAGGTAGGCTTGGCGAACATCATACTCACCCATTACAACAATACGACCTTGCACCATGAGTTACTTCAAGAAGAGGTCACAGTTGACAACTTGTTAAAAGAGTACTACAATACCGACCGTAAGATCTTCGGACAAAAAGCTGAAGAGTTAAAAACATATCTTTCTCACGGCAGTTCTCAGAATGTCGCGGAAATAATCATGTCGCAAAGGTCATAATGGAGTCATCATGCTAGTACATATCTGCTGTTCGGTCGACAGTCACTACTTTTTGCAAAAACTCCAAACGGAGTATCCTGAAGAAAAACTCACAGGATTCTTTTATGATCCAAACATTCATCCCTACTCTGAGTACTACTTACGACTTCTGGATGTAAAACGCAGTTGTAAAATGCTCGGTATTGATCTCATAGAGGGAGAGTATGATGTCGAGAACTGGCTTGAGGCTGTACGTGGCTTGGAACATGAACCTGAAAAAGGCTCACGCTGCTCTGTCTGTTTTGACAGACGTTTTGAGGTCTCTGCACAAAAAGCCAGTGAGATAGGTGAAACAAGCTTTACCTCTACACTGCTTACCAGTCCTAAAAAATCGCTCAAACAACTACAGGCAGCCGGTGATGCATTGGCTCAGAGAGAAGGCATCGCTTTTGTCGCTCCAGACTACAGAAAAGCTTCTGGTACACAGGAACAGAACATGTTAGCCAAAGAGGATGCACTCTACAGACAAGACTACTGCGGATGTATGTTCGGTCTGACTATTCAACGTGACCAACAGGATAAACTGGCAGATGAACTCTTTGTACCGCTTTCAAAACAAATACAGCCAGAATCCATAGAAGAGCGCATCGAAATGTATGAAAAGCGTTGGAAGATGGAAGAAGCAAATATCCCTCATAAGATCATCAAACAACGGTTTTTAAACTGGCGTTTGATGATGGGCTTACTGCGTGTACGTAAAGAGGTCGTTCCTGCACACTTTCTACCCTATTCTACACTCAAGGGTGAATACACAAGAGGAAAGATAGAGTACCATGTCGGTGAGGTGTATCATATGAACCGTGATGAGGTACGTTTTATCACACTTAAAGACTATAATGATCTTACTGGTACTGACTACCGGAGTGTCACAGAACTCATCTACTCCCCTCCAACATTCAGTCAAGAAGTGGAACTGCGTGCCAAACTGGGGGTCACTCCCTATGATCTCTCTGTCATCATGGTCGTCGAAGAGATACCAAGCAACAAGATTGAGATCATTTGTCAGAGCAAAACCTACAGTGACGTTAAAGAAGTATTGATAGAGCTATAAACCGATTTTTACCAACATTTAGATAAAATAATCCAATTTTAAAATAAAGGTTTATACATGCTTTATAACGTCGTGGACATTCAGAATATATTACCCCATAGATATCCGTTTTTATTAGTAGACAGAATCACTGAACTTACACCGGGTGAATATATTGAAGGTCTTAAAAATATCTCTATCTCAGAACCTGTATTTCAAGGGCATTTCCCTGGACACCCTATCTACCCTGGTGTAATGATCATTGAAGGTATGGCACAGGCTGGTGGTGTATTGGCGTTTAAAAGTATGGATCTGGCAAGCCAGGAAGAGATCGAAAATAAAGTAGTATACTTTATGAGTATCGACAATGCAAAGTTTCGTTCACCTGTGACACCGGGGGATCAACTGGTGTACAAGATCAATGTAATCAAGAATAAAGGTGCCGTATGGCAACTTGATGCAAAAGCATATGTGGATGACAAAGTGGTTGCGCAAGCTGAACTTAAAGCTATGATCGTAGATAAATAGGTCTTTTGATGTCTTTAATACATGCTTCTGCAGTCATAGAAGATGGGGCCATCCTAGGTGAGAATGTCTCTGTAGGTCCTTTTGCATACATCGGCCCGAATGTCAAGATAGGTGATAATACCACAGTGGCAACACATGCTGTGATCGAAGGCCACACCACCATAGGTAAGAATAACCGTATTTTCCCACATGCGGCCGTGGGTACGATACCGCAGGATCTAAAATTTGCCGGTGAACATGTAGAACTTATCATTGGTGATAACAATACCATCAGAGAGTTCACACTGCTCAACCCTGGTACCAAAGGCGGAGGTTCTGTCACCAGGATCGGTAACGGAAACCTACTTATGGGATATGTACACTTAGGGCATGATGTGATACTTGGAGATAACTGTATCCTTGCAAACGGTGCAACACTTGCAGGTCACGTTGAGTTAGGTAATCATGTAGTGATCGGTGGACTTACGCCTGTGCATCAGTTCGTACATATCGGTGACTATGCGATGATAGGAGGAGCCAGTGCCTTATCGCAGGATATTCCTCCTTTCTGTCTGGCTGAAGGAAATCGTGCGAACTTGAGAGGACTTAATCTTACCGGCTTGCGTAGAGCGATGGGGAGAGAAGATATCAATGCCCTCAAATCAGCCTATAGAGAACTTTTTGAAGAGGGAAAACCACTACAAGAAGTAGCACAAAGACTTTTTGAAAGTACAAGCTCTGAAAAAGTCAAACAACTTTGTGAATTTATTATGACCTCTAAAAGAGGGATTCCGTTTACACGGTCAAAAACAAATGAGGATAAATAATGACAAAAAAAACATGTAGCTTTTGTGAAGCCCAAGAGAGTGAAGAAAATCCACTCATCGCCGGTGAAAATGCCTATATTTGTTCAAACTGTGTCGTTTCTGCATATAAAATACTTTTTGGTGAAGAAGAGCAGGATGAAGCACAAACTGACATAGGAGCCCATACGCTCTATACGCCAAAAGAGTTGAACACACTGCTGGATGATTATGTCATTGGCCAAGAGAAAGCGAAGAAAACACTCTCAGTGGCTGTCTATAATCACTATAAACGTATTTTTAAAGATGATATTCAAGATGATACGCAGATCGCTAAATCAAATGTACTTCTTATCGGCCCAACGGGTTCAGGAAAAACACTGTTAGCACAAACGATCGCCAGATTTTTGAATGTGCCTATTGCTATTGCAGATGCTACAAATCTTACAGAAGCAGGGTATGTGGGTGAAGATGTTGAAAACATTCTTACAAAACTTCTTATGGCTGCTAATGGCGACCCGCAACGTGCCGAGCAAGGGATCGTCTTTATAGATGAGATTGATAAGATCGCAAGAATGGGTGAGAACCGTTCTATCACACGTGATGTTTCAGGAGAAGGTGTACAACAGGCCCTCCTTAAGCTCATTGAAGGTTCAGTAGTCAATATCCCGCCAAAAGGTGGACGTAAACATCCTAACCAAGACTTTATACAAATAGACACAACCAATATACTCTTTATCTGCGGAGGTGCATTTGATGGACTCAATGATATCCTTAGAAGAAGACTTGGAGCGAATATACTTGGTTTTGGTCAGGAAAAACGTTCCAAGAAAGAAGAGGAAAATCTTCTTCCTATGATAGAAGCAGATGATCTGGTCACCTATGGGATCATTCCTGAACTGATCGGCCGTCTCCATGTACTGGCTACACTGGGTGAGATCAGTAAAGAAGATATGGTCCGTATTTTGGTAGAACCAAAAAACTCTCTTGTCAAACAGTATCAGAAACTTTTTGAGATCGATGATGTCAAACTTACCTTTGAGGAAGATGCACTTGCACGTATTGCCCAAAAAGCGCTGGAGAGAAAAACAGGTGCACGAGGATTACGTTCTATACTTGAAGAGATACTTCTGGATATCATGTATGAGTTGTCTGAACTTAAAGGGTATGAAGTAGTGATCACCGATGAAGTCGTTGGTTCAGGTGCAAAGCCTTTGTACATAAAAGATAAAAAAACAGCATAACAGCAGTATTAAAAGGATATATGGATGTTTAAAAGATTATTAGGAATGTTCTCAAACGATCTAGCGATCGACCTAGGAACAGCAAACACTCTTGTACTAGTAAAGGGACAAGGTATCAGTATTAATGAACCTTCTGTCGTTGCTATCCAGTATGATAAGCATGGTAGAGAGAAAATTCTTGCTGTGGGTCAGGAAGCTAAAGATATGGTAGGTAAAACACCTGGAAACATTAAAGCCATTCGACCTATGAAAGACGGTGTTATCGCTGATTTCGAAGTGACTGAAATGATGATCCGTTATTTCATCGAAAAAGCACATAAAAGAAAAGGGTTCTTCTCTCCACGTATTATCATCTGTGTTCCTTATGGATTGACTCAGGTAGAAAGACGTGCCGTAAAAGATTCAGCGGAAAATGCTGGTGCAAGATATGTTTACCTGATAGAAGAACCTATGGCCGCTGCGATTGGTGCAGGTATACCTGTCAAAGATCCAAATGGTAACCTGGTAGTAGATATCGGTGGTGGTACCACTGAAATAGGTGTAACATCACTCGGTGGTCTTGTGATCTCCAAGTCTATTCGTGTGGCCGGAGATAATCTTGACCAAGCGATCATTGACTATATTAAAAAGAACTTTAACCTTCTTATCGGTGAGCGTGTGGCTGAAGAACTTAAGATCAAGATCGGAACAGCGATTCCATTACAAGAAGAGTTGACGACAACGGTACGTGGTAGGGATCAAGTGGAAGGAAGCCTTGCTTCGATAGAGATCACTTCTGAGCATATCAGAGCAGCGATGAAAGATTCTCTGGAAGAGATTGCAGAAGCATTGAAAGATGTACTTGAGCAAACACCACCGGAACTTGCCGGTGATATCGTTGAAAACGGTATTGTACTGACAGGAGGTGGTGCACTAATCAGAGGGTTGGACAAATATCTTTCTGATATCGTAAAACTTCCTGTATATATCGCTGAAGACCCTCTTCTTGCAGTTGCAAAAGGGACAGGTATTGCATTGGATGAAATAGATCTCCTTCAACAAATGGCATATGAAGACTAGACTTGTCATCATAGCCATACTGTTACTCATCCTAACAGTACTGTTATCACGAAATGATGAACGTATCTCGGATACATTTCTCAATATCATTAACCCTATCAAACAAAAATATAAAAACTTTACACAGAATTTAGAAGATAAAAGCCAAAGCTATATTTTTCAAAAAGAGTCTATCGAAAAATTGAGTAAGGAGAACCGTATTTTACGTAAACGCCTTCTCGAACAAATCCACTATATAGAACAGATCAAAGATATTTATGAAGTACTCCCGACATTAAGCCACATACCTGTAAAAAATATCTCTATTACCGATACCATATCCTATGTAAAACTGAACAGTTTTTCTCAGATCATATTGACCAAACCAAAAGGACTGGTAGAAGACAAACTTTATGGCCTGATACAAGGCAGCGTCGTTGCAGGTACGGCAATGGTCCATAACAATCAACTCTATGGTTATCTCACATCAGATAAAAAGTGTCGTTTTTCTGTGTTCATCGGTGAGACCAAAGCACCCGGTATCGCTTTGGGTCTAAAAGAGAATGAAATGATCGTCAAGTTCATACCAAAATGGCATAAGATCAAAGAAGGCGACACTGTCCTTACCTCAGGTTTGGACGGAATATTTTTTGCAGACATACCTGTAGGCCTTGTGACAAAAGTAGAAATACAGAGTTCTTATACCGTTGCACATATCAAAACCTATAGTGATATTTTCCATCCTAAAACATTTTTTCTTATCAATGATGCCAAAGCGACACTTGCAGAAAATTATGATGCTAACCGTACCAATATGGCAACAAGATACAGTACCCCCGATATCCATGTTGAACAGAGCCATTCGTCTGAGCAACTTCATGATGCTAATATAAGTAGACCTGTTGTCTCAAGTATACCAAGACGTATCGACCAGACACAAGAAGATGTGATCGAGCCAATTGACGTTCCAGAAATCGTAGAATCCTCTAAAAAAGTCAATAAGAAGAAGTCTGAAATTGGTTCAAGTAGTCTAGACCTCTTTTAAAAGCGTATTTTGCCCTCTTTTAAGGGCTTTTTCTATCAAAATCATGTATAATATCCAACTAAAAATTAAGGGTATTTCTCCATGCCAAAACGCAATGACATCAACACTATTTTACTTATTGGTTCTGGGCCTATCGTTATCGGTCAAGCTTGTGAATTTGACTATTCTGGAACGCAAGCAGCTAAAACACTCAAAGAATTAGGCTATAGAGTTGTCCTTATCAACTCTAACCCTGCTACGATCATGACAGACCCTGAGTTTGCAGACCGTACCTACGTTGAACCTATCACTCCTGAAGTCATTGATAGAATTATCAAAAAAGAAAATGTTGATGCGATCTTACCTACCATGGGTGGGCAAACTGCACTGAACGTTGCTATGGAAATGTATGAAGCTGGCATGCTTAAAGATGTGAAATTCCTTGGAGCACATCCGGATGCTATCAAAAAAGGTGAAGACAGACAACTCTTTAATGAAGCGATGATCAAAATCGGTATGGACCTACCTAAAAGTGCCAATGCATACAGTGTGGACGAAGCGATAAAAGTGGCTAAAGAGATTGGTTTCCCTGTTATCAGTAGAGCGTCATTTACGCTTGCAGGTGGTGGTTCAGGTGTTGCCTACAATATGGAAGAGTTTAAAAAACTGGCAGCAGAAGGCATTGATGCAAGTCCGATCAATGAGATTGAGATCATGGAATCGATGCTTGGCTGGAAAGAATACGAAATGGAAGTGATCAGAGACAGCCAAGACAACTGTATTATCGTATGTTCTATAGAAAACTTCGATCCTATGGGTGTACACACAGGAGACTCTATCACTATTGCCCCTGCTCTGACACTGACAGACAAAGAGTTCCAGAACATGAGAGATGCATCTTTCAAGATCTTACGAGAAGTAGGAGTAGACACGGGCGGATCAAATGTACAATTCTCTATCAATCCCGATACAGGACGTATGATCGTTATTGAAATGAACCCAAGAGTTAGCCGTTCTTCTGCACTCGCTTCAAAAGCTACAGGGTATCCTATCGCTAAAGTGGCAACACTTCTGGCTGTTGGATTTACACTCGATGAGATCACCAACGACATCACAGGAACACCGGCGAGTTTTGAACCGGTCATCGATTATGTCGTAACAAAACTTCCTAGATTTACTTTTGAAAAGTTCCCGCTTGCAGACTCTACCCTTACAACATCTATGAAATCAGTCGGTGAAGTCATGAGTATAGGAAGAACATTCAAAGAGTCTTTCCAGAAAGCACTCTGTTCACTTGAAACAGGACTGATCGGCTTTAACCCGATCAAATGTGATGGAGAAGAGCTTGTCAGAGAGATCAGACGCCCCAATGAGAACCGTATGCTTTATGTATTTGAAGGACTCAGACGTGGTATGAGTGTAGATGCGATCTTTGATCTTTGTAAAATTGACAGATGGTACCTTTACCAGCTTGAAGAGCTTGCAGAACGTGAAAAAGAGATGGATATTACCCTGCTCTCTGATGCTACACGTCTGAGACAAGTGAAAAGTGAAGGTTTCTCTGATGCTATGATCGCTGCAGTGATCAATAAAAAAGAGGGTCTGAAGCTTACAGAGAATGATATCTATAATGCCAGAGAAAAAGCCGGGGTAGTACTGGAGTATAATGAAGTAGATACCTGTGCTGCAGAGTTCAAGGCACTGACCCCTTACCTCTACTCGACAACGAATATCACCAAACTTCCTAAACAAGAACAACCAGAATCTACAGAGAAAAAAGTACTTGTGATCGGTGGTGGGCCTAACCGTATCGGTCAGGGTATTGAGTTTGATTACTGTTGTGTACATGCGTCATTTGCCATCGAAGACATGGGGATGAAATCCATCATGTATAACTGTAACCCAGAGACCGTTTCAACCGACTATGATACGTCTGATGTTCTCTACTTTGAACCGATTGATTTTGAACATGTCAGAAGTGTTATCGAACTTGAAAAACCGGATGGCGTGATCGTACACTTTGGTGGACAGACACCACTAAAACTGGCTAAAAACCTTACAGCGATCGGTGCGAACATTTCCGGAACGACTGCAAAAGTGATCGATCTTGCTGAGGATAGAGAACAGTTCTCTACTTTCATCAATGAACTTGGACTCAAACAGCCGGATAATGGTACTGCATTTGCCAAAGATGAAGCGATGGCTATCGCAAACCGTATTGGTTACCCTGTGCTTGTACGTCCGAGTTTCGTACTTGGTGGACGTGGTATGCGTACAGTCTATTCTGATGCAGAGCTAAGAGAATATATGGATGAAGCTGTAAGTGTCTCTAACGATGCGCCAGTCCTTATCGATAAATTCCTAGACAGTGCTATTGAACTTGATGTAGATGCGATCTGCGACGGAGAAGAGGTCTATATCGGATCGATCATGCAACACATTGAAGAGGCAGGTATTCACTCGGGTGACTCAGCATGTTCACTTCCTCCGGTATCTATCTCTGATGCGCTTCAAGAAGAAGTAAAAGAACAAACTGCAAAGATCGCACTTGGTCTTGGCGTAGTGGGTCTAATGAATATACAATATGCCATCCATAAAGGTGAGATCTACTTGATCGAAGTCAATCCAAGAGCATCAAGAACCGTGCCGTTTGTATCAAAGGCTACAGGTGTACCATTGGCAAAAGTAGCAACAAGAGTCATGCTACAGGGTGACCTAAGAGAAGCACTTAAGTTCTACGATACATTTAATGTCGTCAACTTCGATAAAAAGATCATGGAACCAAACCTTAAAGGCCACGTAGCTGTAAAAGAAGCGGTATTCCCATTCAATAAACTTCCAGGATCAGACCTTATCCTCGGACCAGAGATGAAATCAACGGGTGAAGTGATCGGGATCAGTGACAATTTCGGTATGTCTTTTGCAAAGAGTCAGTTTGCCAGTAAGAACAATATCCCTCTGGAAGGTAAACTTTTCATCTCACTTACGGAAATAGATAAACCTCAAGCAGGTGAGATCGGTCAAATGTTCATTGACCTTGGATTTGATATCGTTGCAACATCGGGGACACATGCAGCATTGGAAGTAGCAGGAGTTCCTTCCACGAAAGTTCTCAAGATCTCCGAAGGCCGTCCGAACATTGATGATATGATCAAAAATGAAGAGATAGCATTGGCGATCAATACTTCAGACAACAAAGCAAGTAAAGATGATGCCAAAACCATCAGACAATCGGTTCTTGCTAACCATGTAGCCTATTTCACTACATTAGCCGCAGCAAAAGCAACAGCAGCAGCTATCAAGGAACTGAAGTCGACAAGTGGTGAACTTGAGCCAAAAGCATTGCAAGATTATCTCAGTTAAAATGAATAATAAAGTTTTTTTGACACAAACCGATACGACCATCGGTTTTGTCTCGCAAAATGCTGACAAACTCACTCAGATCAAACAACGCCCTCCTCACAAATATTATATTAAAGCTGTCAACTCACTAGATACGCTCAAAACATTTACCCGTGTACCTCAAAAGCATAAAAAAAGAGTCAGAAGAGCAAAAAAAACAACCTTTATCATGCCGGATGGAGATTCCTACCGTGTGATAAAAGACAAACATCATCTCTTGCTCTTAGACCGTCTCAAATGGGCCTATACGACTTCAGCAAATCTAAGTAATGAAGCCTATGATGAATCATTCGCCAGAAAGATGGCAGATGTCATCATAGAACCGATACAAGAGAACAGACAGGCCTCAAGTATTTACAGGCTTGGGAAAAAAACACTAAGAAAGATACGTTAATGTCAGTAATATATAAAAATGAAAATATCAGGATTGAAGTAGAACAGAACGAGATCCCCTGGCTTAAGATATTTACTCAACACGCTTACAAAGAGATGAGTGAAGTGCCTAGTGAGATAAAATTAGAAATATATAACCTTTTAGACATCATAGAAAAAGAGATGCTCTCGTATTACAAACCTAAAAAAATAAATATTGCCAGTTTTGGTAATTATATGCCTCATGTACATTGGCATATCATGGCACGTTTTGAAGAGGACAGTTTTTTCCCTGAACCTATGTGGGGTACAAAACAGCGTGAAAGTAGTTTGAAGTTACCAGATTTTGAAAGATTTTGTGAAAACGTAGTTAAAGCTATAGTATAACTTATAGTATACTCGCCCTAAACGCGTTTGGACGAGTGATTATCAAATTTTTATTTCCCCTCATTCTCCGGACTATGATCATCAAATTTAACTTCTTCATCTGCAGCTTTCTTTGAAAACATATCTACATCCAGAAAAATTCCAACGACTACACCGATAATAACCCCTACCACTATACTAAATATGTCCATGACCATTCCTCTCTCTTTTTTATTATATTAAACCTTACAGTTATAAAATAGTATAACATAAAATTCTTTTTAACTATTTTTAAATAAAAATAACAGAAGAAATATGATTATTCTATGATCACTACTAAGATTAGTAGGGGTATACTATGGGAATGCACTTATGAGAAAAGGATGAGATAAACAGATATGATACGAATGGCCAAAAAAATGGAAAAAGCGGCAATCAAGAGTAGTGGTTTTGATTTTATAAGACTTGGTTTTGCGCTCTTTTTTCTCGTAGCGGTTTTGACCTATAGTTTTTTAAGCTCAGGGCATATACCAAATAATATGTTTTTAGCTATCGCCGCACTATTTGGTGCCTATATGGCTATGAACATCGGTGCGAATGACGTTGCAAACAATGTAGGCCCTTCTGTTGGTTCAAAAGCACTTACTATGGGTGGTGCCATTGTCATTGCAGCTATATTTGAGGGCGCTGGTGCATTTATAGCCGGTGGAGATGTTGTAAAGACCATTAAAAAAGGTATTATTGACATCAATGCATTCGGTACCAATGTTGATCCTTTTATTTGGGCGATGATTGCAGCGCTCCTGGCTGCAGCACTATGGCTGAACTTTGCAACGATGATGAAAGCGCCTGTATCAACCACCCACTCTATCGTAGGGGGTGTGATGGGAGCAGGTATTGCTGCTGCAGGGTTTACTATCGTGTCATGGGGCACTATGGGTCAAATAGCTGCTTCTTGGATCATATCACCGGTGATTGGAGGAGTCATTGCAGCAATATTTTTATATGCCATCAAAAAAACGATCATATTTCAGAATGACAAAGTTGCCGCAGCCAGAAAATGGGTACCTATTTTTGTAGCTATTATGTCTTGGGCATTTATGACTTATTTAACACTGAAAGGCCTCAAAAAGATCTGGCCTTCGATCGTAGATATTTTCGTCTTTCTCCCGGATGAAAAAACACCTTCTTTCCTTACCGCATCTATATTTGGACTGATAGTGGCTGTAATCGTGTATATAATCATGAATAAAACGGTTGCAAAGAGAGCAACCAATCTTCATAACACCAGAGATTCGATCAATTTACTCTTCACTGTGCCATTGATCTTTGCAGCAGCACTATTAAGTTTTGCTCATGGTGCAAACGATGTAGCCAATGCTATTGGTCCATTGGCAGCGATCAATGATGCTGTGATCACAGGTGGAATTTCGGCTAAAGCTGGTATACCTTTATGGGTGATGGCAGTAGGAGCACTTGGTATTGCTCTTGGACTTGCACTGTATGGACCAAAACTGATCAGAACAGTCGGTAGCGAAATCACCGAACTAGATCAGATGAGAGCATTCTCCGTAGCCATGGCTGCAGCTATTACAGTGATCATCGCTTCTCAGTTAGGTCTTCCTGTCTCTTCAACCCATATTGCAGTCGGTGGTATATTTGGTGTAGGTTTTCTAAGGGAATATCTTGAATCTACTGGGCAAGTAGAACGAATTGAAAAACAGCAGATCAATATAGAAGATGAAAAAAGAGTTTTGAGAGCATATAGCAGTGAACTTATAACATTAGAAGAGAAAACAGATAAATCAAAAGCAGATTATGAAAGAATCGTTGATCTTTATAAAGCAATTGACCAGGAAGAAGAGAGGATTAAAGCGGCAAAAAAACGTATAAAGAGTGTAGAGAAAGTCAAATATGTCAAAAGAGATGCCGTTAAAAAAATTATCGCTGCCTGGGTGATTACTGTACCGGCTTCTGCTGTACTTTCAGCAGCAATATTTTTCATGATTAGAGGCATTGTCCTTTAATCTTCACTTGCCCGTTCTACTAACCAGAACTCACGAATAACGCTACTAAGATCCATTCACCTCATATTTAAAAAGCCATTTCAGTAAAAATGGTGGAGCAATGGTTGTTACAATGATGACAAAGATCAAAACAGCATAGATCTGATCATCCAGTATACCGTTTACACGCCCTACTTCTGCAAATATCAGCCCTACTTCTCCTCGTGGGATCATAGAAATACCGATCAATGCTTTCTTCAATGCACTGGTATCTCTGAGTAAAAAAGCACCTATATATTTTCCAATAATCGCGATCACCAGGAAAACAAATGCTAAACTCCAAAATGTTACAGAAGTAAAGTCAATCACTTTTAAGTTCATTGATAACCCTACCATCACAAAAAAGATGGGTGTAAACATCTGTGCGATAGGCGTTATAGCCATTTTTACTTTCTCTAAAAATACTTCATCATGTTGTAACCCCATTCCAAAAGGAAGTATGAACCGTCTTGAAAGTGCTATACCTGCAGCAAAGGAACCTAAAATTTCAGGGGCACCAAAAAGATGTGACATATAAGCAAAAAGCGCTATAAGTGCTATGATCAACGTCGGTATGAACCCAGGCACTCTTTTATGTTCATCAAATTTCCTCATAAAATGAGAGATAAAATGTGCAAAAGCAGGAGCCAGCAAGAAAAACAGTAGGATAAATACCGTTGTATTCAAGGTATTTGTCAGGCTTAATGTTTGTGTGATTGCATAATCGTAAATAAAAACAAGGACTATCACACCTAATATATCATCCAATACTGCTGCACCAATGACGATCTGGGCAACTTCAGAATGTTCTTTTTGAAGATCTTTCAGTACCCTCATGGTTATCCCTATACTTGTTGCTGTCAGTGTACCTCCGATAAAGAGTGAGACAACCAGTGTCAAATCAAATAGATAGTAGGCCACGAATGCAGAAACAGTAAAGGGAAACACTGCACCAAACAGTGCAACAATGATCGCTTTGCCCCCTGCTTGCTTAAGACGTGCAATATCAGTATCTAGTCCGATTTCAAAAAGCAGAAGAAGAATACCGATCTCGGCCAGTATTTTGAGTACATCATTCACCTCTACAAGACCAAAGCCTGAGACACCAAGAAGTATACCTGCACTAAGCTCACCCAGTACAGAAGGTATGCCCAATCGGGCAAAGAGTTCACCTAGGATCCTTGCCGTGACCAATATTAAAAAAAGTATGAGAAAAAAATTATGTACATCCATACTTTATTGTACAGAAAATAATATAAAATCGATACCATTAAGAGTGTATCGTGTGAATAAAGAGAAAATCTCAATAAGGTATAATAGTGTTTTAATTAAAGGGTTTAAAAAGGTCTCTTATGGAGTGTAACTGCTATCTATATAACATACTAGCAAGCTTGATAGTTTTTTCTGTTACTCTCTTGACCGGTTGCACTAAACCTATCAGCGAATTTTATCCACCGGATCCGGGACGGACTGATAATAAAACAGTTTATGTTGTCAATCATGGAATACACACAGGTATTGTTGTACCAAAACAAGATGCGGTTTATTATATGCATTCTTTTAATGATTTTAAACATGCTAGATATTTAGAGATAGGCTGGGGAGATGAGACCTATTATCAAACGGATCCAAATACGCTTTGGATGGGTGTAAGAGCACTCTTTTGGCCTACAGATTCAGTGATTCATGTCGCTGCATTCCAGACAGATCCCGTAACCTATTTTCACAACAAAGAGGTAGTACCATTAAAACTCTCCCAAGCAGGTTTTACCAGAATGGTAAAAGTCATCTATGATAGTTTTGCATTGAACCAGCAGGGACAGCCTATCAAATTGGGAAAAGGGCTCTACGGCACAAGTAAATTCTATCGCGCAAAAGGATCTTTCCATCTGTTCAATAATTGTAATGTATGGAGTGCAAAAGCAATCCGTTCCTCCGGCTTCCCACTAAACATATTTTCTGTATTTACATCTGATAACATCATGTATCAATTAAAAGAGCATAAAAATTAGTCGTACTTATATGTCTACTCTTTTATAAACTGTCCGGGATCTCACAGGTAATCTTTTCATCACCGACTATCTCAGCGAGTTCTGTACTCTCTACTATCTCCTGTTCAATAAGCTTAAGTGCCAACGTTTCTATCTTATCCCAGTGTGTTTCTACCAACTTTTCAGCATTTTGTTTTGCTACATGCATCCAATGCAAAAACCTTTTTTCTATCTGTTGTTCAAGGAAGTAATTGTCTAAAGTATTGATTGCATTAAGGTTGATATAGCCCAGTTCCTTATCCATCCCCAAGGTTGTAATGGCGGCATAAGCTTGTAAAGAAGCTTGTGAAAGGTCATTCTGTGCTCCACTGTCCATCTGATCATCCCCCATTTTTTTCACTTTTGCTAAACGACCGGATAGCAGAACACAAATATCATGGAACAAGTCTATCTTAGAGATATTGGACAACTGGTCTTCCTCATTGTAAGAGACAAAACCAAGCATCTTGCTTCGTGGTGAAATAGTCACTTGCTCAATTTTAATATGAGGTAAAAGAAGTACTGAAAGCACTGCATGTGCTGCTTCATGATAGGCTGTCATTTTAAGTTCTTTTTCGAGTGTTTCAACCATCTGCTTTTCAACTTTATGCCCGTACTTGATAATATTTATCTGTTCAATGAGTATCTCTTCGGTGATATGCTCTTTATCCTGTTCTACTACACTCAGTGCTGCCATACGCCCTATTCTTTCCAATTCCAAGGCACTCATACCGGTGATATAACGCACAATTCGTTCAACATCTATTTTGGGGTCATGGGGTTTTTCCAAGATCTTTTCTATAAAAAATCTTCTGGCATCCTTGTCAAGTTCCAAAACCTCCAATAAAAAATCAAGCTTTTGTGGTGAAGTGAGTATAGGATCGATCTCATCAAGGCTCTCAGCTGTAGCAAAAGTAAAAACCCGTTCATCTGTGGACTCCAGTATCTTGGCAATATCTGAAAAAGAGACATTGGTGATCGCCCCCTGCATAATGCCTTTTATATCAATATCTTCCAATATAACGATACAGGGAGCATTCTTGGAGGCAATATCGTATACCTCTTTGATATACTCCAGTTCAAAAAGTTTTGAACCTGATATCTCCAGATAAGAGACTCCTGCCTCTTTTGCAAATGCTTTTGCAAGCATACTTTTCCCTACACTTACAGGACCATAGAGCAGTAGACCTTTAGGAATGGGAGTATCAAATCGTTCAAGCATTTTCGGATTTTTAATGATCTTAATAATACCTTTGAGACGTTCTTTGATATGCTTATGCCCTACGATATCATCAAATCCAATTTTAGATTGCTTTATTTTCGGTGTATCTTTTGTTTTTTTTTCTGACATTTTTAACCTTTGTACACTCTATATCATCTAATTCTATCATAACTCTTTCTTTAAACCATATATTCTGTTTCAGTCGTATAGAGTTTGGCTATAATAAAGTATTTAAAGTGAAAGGTATCTTATGATCTATGAACTCTCCAATCCTGTTGCAAAAACTTTATTGAATCATTTACGAGAAAAGAAATCGGATGCATTGCGTTTTCGACATATCGTCCAAGAGTTATCTCGACTTCTTGTCTACGAAGCCTTAAAGAATGAAACGCTTTATGATCAAACAGTCACTACATGGCAAGGTGAGGAAACATTTGGATTTATTAAAGAAGAAGATATCATTTTTGTCACTATTTTACGTGCAGGTCTTCCTATGATAGAATCTGTTACTGCACTTTTTCCAAATGCATCTTCAGGGTTTCTAGCTATGAAACGTGATGAAAACACCCATCAAAGTATACTCTATTATGACCGTATACCCGAGTGTGAAGGGAAAACTGTTATTATTGTCGATCCTATGGTAGCGACTGCTGGATCACTCTGTGATGCGATATCTGTTATTGAAGGGAAATCACCCAAAAAGATCATCTCACTCAATATTATCGGTTCTCCGGAGGGCATGGCAGTTTTAAAACAAAAACATCCAAACGTAGAAGTATTTATTGCACACATTGATAAAAAACTAAATGAGTATAAGTTCATCATTCCAGGATTAGGAGATGCTGGAGATCGATCATATAATACTATGGACTAAAATATTTGTTTAAATCAGATTTATCAATATATTCTTATTCATAAGTAAATATGATTGATAATAAAATGTTAGATAATAGTTAATATTTACGAAAAAAACATATTTACACCTATAAAACCCCTATTTTCAGTATCTATTAAGAGAGAATCTCCCATAATTATATTTATAATAAATATAATTTATTTTCTAAACTGAAAGGTATGTTATGGAAAGAAGAGATTTCTTTAAAAAAGCTATTGTAACTGCTGGTGCTGCAGCTGTAGGTACTAGTACATTAGAGGCGGGGGTAACTACTCAACCTATTGATAACAGAAAAGTATCACCGGTTGCTTTTCCTGAGAAAAGACCACTGATAATGTATTCTGACAGACCACCTTTGTTGGAAACACCTAGGGATGTATTTACCTCTGCACTTACACCAAATGATCAGTTCTTTGTTCGTTGGCATATGCCAGATATCCCAACTCATATTGACCCAGATACCTATACGATCCACGTCAACGGTCTTGTAAAAAATGAGCTCCATATCTCACTGAATGACCTCAAAACCAAGTTTGAACAGGTAGAAGTAACCGCTGTTCTTCAATGTGGTGGTAACAGCCGTTCTGCATTTAAACCTATCGCTGGTGGTATCCAGTGGGGTTCAGGTGCCATGGGTTGTGCAACATGGAAAGGTGTTCGTTTAAAAGATATTCTTCACCTGGCAGGATTGGAAAGAGATGCAAAGTGGATCGGGTTTAACGGTTCTGAAAGAGCTGCTTATTATGAAACACCTGAATTTGTACGTGAACTTGAACTCAGTGAACTTGATGACCACGTGATCTTGGCGTACGAAATGAACGGTGAAGACCTACCATACCTTAATGGTTATCCTCTTAGACTAGTACTTCCGGGGTATTACTCTGATTCATGGGTAAAAATGCTTTCAAACATCACCGTAACCAATGAATATAAAAAACTCTTCTTCATGGATGTTGCTTATCGTGTACCGGATAATGAAACAGAATCAGAAACACCGGAAAAGAGATACCCTACGACAAAGCCTATCAAAAAGATGAATGTCAAGTCTGTGATCGGATATCCGACAAAAGATTCATTGGTATCTCACAAGTCTCATGTCGTAATACGTGGAGTTGCGTGGGATGATGGTCATGGTATACAAGATGTACTCATTTCTACAGATGGTGGAAAGACATGGGATAAAGCCATTCTTGATGACGGTAAACTCGGTCGTTATGCTTATAGAGCCTTTAGATATCCATATAAGCCAACTACATTCGGTAAAGTAACGATCATGGCTAAAGCGATCAATAAAATAGGACAAGAACAGCCATTTGCCAAAGATATCAAATGGAATCATGGTGGATATAAATATAACGGTATCGATGAAGTTACTGTGGAGGTAGTATAATGAAAAAATTGATTTTAATTGCAGCACTGCTGGCATCACCGCTTTTTGCGCAGGTAAACGAAAAAGTAGAAGTACCTTATGTTGCTTTCCCCATCAAAATGGGTGACGGATTCGATGCAATACAGACACATTGTCTTATGTGTCACTCTTTTGGATATATTATAAACCAAGGAAGACAGTCTAAGAAGTTTTGGCGTGGTAAAGTGGATAAAATGATTGTACACTTTAAAGCACCTATGGATGAAGCAGCCGCTAAAATAACAACAGATTACCTTTTTGAACATTACGGAAATGGAAAACTAGAATAATTTTATTACACCACCTCTCATTGAGGTGGAACTCTCTACATAACTATATTATTTACTCTCTTCTTAATTTATCTGTCATTTTTATTTGTTTCTGACTCATTTGTTTTGGTTCTCGTCTCTGTTCTAACGCGCTCTCCATTCTGATTCACTCTGGTCTTTGTTCTGACACGTTCACCATTCTGGTTGACCCTAGTTTTCACTCTGACGCGCTCTCCATCTTGTTTCACTCTGGTTGTCGTTCTGACACGATCGCCATTCTGATTTACCCTAGTCTTGACTCTAACGCGTTCGCCATTCTGGTTGACCCTAGTCTTGATTCTAACGCGTTCACCATTCTGGTTGACTCTGGTCCTTGTCCGTATATTATCTCTAACATTTGTTCTTGTATTTGTATATTCTCTATTAGTGTTGCGATTACGATCACGATTTCTATAGTGACTTGACCTTTGGTAGGCAGCTTTACTTCTATAATATCCATATTTGCCCTCTACCGCACGATAACGGTGTCTATTGTGGTAGCGATACCCTTTATGGAAGTAGTGGCCATGAAGGAATTTACGATCACCAAAATAATAATATCCATTACTGTAATATCCACCATAATAGTAGATTCCACTGTAATAGTAGTATGGTACACCATAATAATATGGATAAGGATAACTTGAAAGAGAGACTCTTACACTAGAGTATGGCACCGGGTCGTAGTATCCGGTATCATAGTAACCTGAATGATAAGTTGTACATCCGGAGAAGAACAAGGTGGAAGATGCTACGGTAACAAGCCCTAAATATTTTGTTTTATTTAACATATGAATCCTTTCAATTTTGTATATCATAGAATATAAAAGTGTAACTATTGTGTAGATTAAAAACCTATTATTTTTTCTTCTAATATAATAGGAATCTGACCTTTACTCTTTCGCGCAATGGTATCACGATAGACCCATGCTGCTTTTATCTCCTCTTTCTTTTCACTGGTCAAGGAAGAAGCATTGTATCTACCAGAAAGTTCACGTTGTCTTTGCGCTTCATAGAGTATCAGTCCTGTGGCTACGGAGACATTGAGACTTTGCACCATACCCTGCATCGGAATGATGATGATTTCATCAGCCAGTTTTACTATCTCAGATGAAACACCCTCTTTTTCATTTCCCATTACAAGTAGTGTAGGTTTTGTATAGTCTACTTCTCTAAAAGAAACCGCCTGCTCTTCAAGATGAGTGACTACCACTTGAAAACCCTGCGTCTTTTTTTCCTTTATAAACGACACCTTATGATCATTATGCATACGGTAACGGTGTGTCCATCTGTGTGCACCCTGTGTGATCGTTTTATGAATACGAACACTCGCATCTTCCTTTGTAGCGTAGTAAACATCAAGGACACCCACCGCATCAGCTGAACGTATAATAGCAGAAAGGTTTTGTGAACTGTAGAGATTATCCAGCATCACTTGCAGATCAGGTTGTTTTTTACTCAATACATCATCAATACGGGTTATACGTTTTTCATTTAACATAACCAATTATAACCATACAAGCTAAATATATAGGCGCTGTAAATTCAGGTATAATTGCAAAAAAATATAAGGAAGTGCTATGTGCGACTTCAACACTTTAACAGAGGAAGAAAAAAAGCATTACCATGAACTGCTTTTAGAGTGTGCAAACAACTTTGGCGGAAAGAACTTTTTTCTTCATCTCTTAGAAGCCATACGAGAGACAAAACCCCATCCGCTTACTGCAGGCAATAGTCAATTCGATATGGAACTAGGGACGATCAAATGGAATAAAGTTATCTTTAATGACAAGCTCCAGCTCTTACTTAAAGCACGTGTCAACGAGAGTGCTCAAGACAATTTTCTACCGGACCCAAATGCGAAGAGCTATAAAAAGATACTCAATGTTGTACGTACATTAAAACCTATTGTATTTCATGTAAAACCTGCCCATAAAGAAGATGGACCGGGTTTTTTCTTCCAGCCTTTTGATACGATAGATGAACATAAAACAAAATTAAATCCTCTCTTTGATGCACTCTTCTTTTGTTCAGTAGAGACCGTAAAAAAAGTACTGAACTACGAACCAAAAGGATAAAAATGACAGGTGGACAAAAAAGAGAAAACATCAAATACGGCTTGGATGTCGGAGTGGTATTGAAAGAAGACCAAGGAACAGGAAGACTCACCTATGGTAAAGTACAAAAGATCCTCACCAATTCCCCTACCCATCCCCATGGTATCAAAGTACGTTTAAATACCGGTGAAGTAGGCAGAGTAAAAGAGATCCTATGACACTCTTCATCGACGGTGATGCTTTTCCAAATCTTCTGAAACCCATCATATTACGCAGTATAGAACGTCTGGCTCTATCCACCAAGGTCATAGCCAATAAAAAGATCCATATCGGTACATCTAAACACATCGAATACATTATCGTTGATCAGGGTGCCGATGAGGCGGATCATCATATCGTAGAATTGTGTGATGCGGGCGATCTTGTCATCACAGCCGACATCCCTTTAGCTGACAGGATCATCAGTAAAGAGGCCCATGCCATAGACCATAGAGGTGAACTCTACAGCGTAGATAACATTAAACAATACCTGGCCATGAGAAACCTTATGGAAAGTATTAGAGAAAGCGGTGAAATGACAAGCGGACCCAAAGCATTTGGTCCAAAAGACGCACATGCCTTTGCAAATCAACTTAATGCATTTTTAGCCAAACATGTATAGATTGATATATTTTTATATCGATCTCAGTTGTGCCACAATAATATAACGATACCCAAAATGACTAATATGAACCGTAAATCCATGACTTTCAAGTTTTTTCTTTAAGACTTCAGGTGGATAGAAGTTACCAGGTTCTCCGAACAATCTTTCTATCCTGCAAAGAATTTTACCTATAAAGGTACTGGAATCAAAATCATAGATAAAAACACTTCCACCGTTTTGAAGCACACGTACCATCTCTTGTATCGATTGATCAACATCCTGAAAATGATGCAGCGCTTCTCCTATAAGTATGGCTTCAAAACTGAAGGTATCAAAGGGGAGTAGCTCTGCATAGGCTGTGTGTGTTTGTATATATTCAGCAGAATATTTCAACATACCCTCAGCAGGATCCACCGCGGTAAATTGAAGATCAGGTCTACAAGCATAGGCAAACTCACTCATGATCCCAGTCCCTGCACCAAGGTCCAATACCGATGCAGATCTTGAAAGTGGTATTAAAAAACGGCAAAGTGACCCTCGTATTTTACGGGGATATATGGCTGGTCCGATGTATTTGAATATCCAACCCAAATGATTAAACGGAATCATGGAGATCTCTCCTTTTTAGACACTTTACATCACTATAACACATTATAATATATGACAATTTGACATATATCCATACCAAATTATACAACTTTGATATAATGGTCAAATAAAAACATCAATGAAGTCATAGGCATTTATGAAAAAGATACTTTCAGATATTTACAGAAATTTTGTTCTTTACTTTCAAATCTATATGCTTCTATTACTCATTCCTCTTACTTATAATTTCATTCCGGTCAATGAAGGGACTAAAACATTCTATATATCCTCATCAAACATAGATGACGTGATTCATACACTCAAAACAAACGGCTATGAAGTCACATGGTTGGACAAATTGATGTTAAAACTTAGAAAGACGCCGGATGAAGGATGGTATAGTGTTGAACCTAGTGAATATGGACGTATTTTATTTTTCCAGCACCTCTATCAACAAAAAACAGATGAAATCATGGATATCGTGGTATATGCCGGTGAAACGAAAGAGGAACTTATTGCACGTCTTGCCAATGATATGAAACTGGATCAGGATAAATTGTTACAGATATACGATACCCTTGCTCATTTCAAAGAAGCAGATATATTAGCTCAACGTTACACTCTTGCACGTAAAGCAGATGAAAATACAACAATGCAATATATTTTCTATAAATCCAGACAAACATTAAACACGTTTGTAAAAGAATATTTTACCACTACACCAGAACGGTTGGAGCTTAAAATTATCCATATCATCGCGTCTATTATACAAAAAGAGAGTAACTCTATTGAGGAGATGCCACTGATCTCATCAGTGATCTATAACCGGCTTGAAAAAGGTATGAGATTACAGATGGACGGTACACTTAACTATGGGCCATATGCTCATACAGTTGTTACACCGGAACGTATCAAAAGTGATGAAAGTGAATATAATACATACAAACATAAAGGCTTGCCGCCACACCCCCTCAGTACCGTCACTTTAGACGCACTGCAAGCTTCCATGAAACCGAAAAAAAGTGACTATATTTTCTTTATGCTGAACGAAAATGGTACACATAACTTTACGGTAACTTACGACGAACATTTGGATAATATCAGGGCTTTTAGAAAGTATCAAAAAGAGAGGGAAAAGGAGAAAGAGACAGAGTTTAAAGCCAGCCTCTAAATATAGAATGATGACTGCCGATCATAAGAAGGGCCATACCTATACATAGGTATAACCCAAAAATATCTTTCTTGAAGTGGATTAAGAGATATGAACGACGATCTCTCCATCGGCAACATCAAAACTTACAGATGAACCTTCAACCACTTTATCTTCAAGTATCAGTTCTGCAAGTCTGTCCTCTACCACTTCATAGAGTGCTCTTTTTAGCGGACGAGCTCCATAGACAGGGTCGAAACCGGCTTCGGCAATATATGCTTTGGCATTGTCTGTCAGTGTGATGGTTATATCACGCTCTGCGAGTTTTGTCTGGATACTTTTAAATAAGATATCCACAATGCTCGTGATCGCATCAAGGTCAAGAGGATTAAAGATCACCTGGTCATCCAGACGGTTAAGGAACTCCGGTTTGAAGTTTCGTTTCAGTTCATCATTTACCGCTGCTCTTCTCTCTTCTTTATCTGTGATCGTCATGATCTTGTCTGATGCAATGTTCGAGGTCATGATGATGATCGTATTCTTGAAGTCGACCGTAACACCTTTGTTGTCTGTCAAACGTCCGTCATCCAGTACCTGCAAGAGTGTATTGAAGACATCAGGATGTGCTTTTTCTATCTCATCAAAGAGTACAACTGAATAAGGTTTTCTTCTGACTGCTTCAGTCAGCTGTCCACCCTCTTCATAACCGACATATCCAGGAGGTGCACCCACAAGTCTACTTGCAGCATGTTTCTCCATATATTCACTCATATCGATACGGATCAGTGACTTCTCAGAGTCGAACAGGAATTTTGCAAGCGTTTTAGCGACCTGCGTTTTACCTACACCTGTTGGTCCAAGGAACATGAAACTACCGATAGGTCGGTTGATATCACTCAGCCCTGCTTTATTACGTTTAATGGCACGTGCGACAGCCTTAAGTGCTTCATCCTGCCCTACTACCTCTTCTTTGAGAATACTCTCTATCGCAAGGATCTTCTCTTTTTCTCCTTGTAGCATCTTGTTGACAGAGATACCTGTCCAACGGCTTACGATGCTGGCGATCATCTCTTCATCCACAGAGTTTTTAAGCAGTGTACCTTCAGACATCATCTGAGTCCATTTCTCTTCAAGACTTTTAAGTTTCTCTTTCTCTGCAGGTATCTGTCCATACTCTATCTCTGCAGCTTTGTTGAAATCACCTTCTCTTTTTACATGTTCTGCCTGTGTTTTTAGTGAATCAATATTTGATTTTATCTCAGCGATCTCATTAAAGACATTTTTTTCATTGTCAAATTGATTCTGAAGCGATACACGTCTTTCTTCCAGATCAGCCAACTCTTTTTCTATCTCTTCCAGACGAGCAGTGTTTTTATCACTCTCCTCCATCTTAAGTGCCTCTTTTTCAACCTGTAGTGTTGAAATATCACGTTTAGACTTAGCAAGATCTGTAGGTTCAGACTCTATCTGCATTTTAAGCTCTGCAGCAGCTTCATCTATCAGGTCAATAGCCTTGTCCGGTAAAAACCTATCCGTAATGTAACGATCACTTAGTTTGGCTGCTGCGACCAAAGCAGAGTCTGTGATATTGACATTATGATGTGCTTCCAGTTTATCTTTGATACCTCTAAGGATCTGTAATGCTTCATTGATACTAGGTTCATCCACTTTAACAGGTTGAAAACGTCTTTGCAGTGCCGCATCTTTTTCAAAGTACTTTCTGTACTCTTTCAGTGTGGTTGCACCTATCGTATGAAGCTCACCTCTTGCCAGTGCCGGTTTAAGTATATTGGCAGCATCCATACTTCCTTCACTTGCCCCTGCACCAACGATCGTATGAATCTCATCGATGAACAGGATGACATTGGCTGCTTCTTTGACTTCATCCACGATCGCTTTTAGCCTGTCCTCAAACTCACCTCTATACTTTGCACCTGCGATCAGTCTACTCATATCAAGTGAGATCACACGCATGTTTTGTAAACTAAGCGGTACCTCTTTGTTTACGATTCTTTGTGCCAGTCCCTCTACGATAGCCGTTTTACCAGTACCCGGTTCACCTATAAGGATAGGATTATTCTTCGTTTTACGAATCAATATCTGCATCATACGCTGTACTTCTTCGTCTCTACCGATCACAGGATCAAGCTCTCCATCCAGTGCTTTTTGATTCAGGTCAATACCATATTGTGAGAGCGCTTCCAATGTCTCATCACCTGATTGTGAGTCTATCTGTTTACCCCCACGGATGCTCTCAAGTGTCTTTTTATATTCATTCATATCAATATATTTACCCAGTGTTTCTTTCATAAAACTCTCACCGGCATTGGCCATAAGCCATGCATCCACTGCCAGATACTGGTCACCGTTCGCAGTCATCACACCTTCTGCATTTTGCAATGATCGTACAAGGTTTTGTGATAATTTAATGTTCTCTTTTGTGACAGAAGAAACCGTTGGTAATTTGTTTGCAATGCTTTTTGCTTCCAATTCTATGGCAGCTTTGTCAGCATTCATTTTGTTGAGGGCTTGATGTAAAATGGAACCGCTGTTTGTAAGTAATGCCCAAATAAGATGAATAGGTTCTACTTCTTGGTTTTTATTATGAAGTGCTAAAGATACCCCCGATTCGATGGTAGCTTGCATTTGATTCGTTAATTTTTCAAGTATACTCATAGAATAACTCCTTAAAATGATTTAAATTTGAATTATTATACAACCTTTAGTCACTTCTTGTCAAGTTTATTTAATAAAATGATTTATGTAGTGTTATCTATAGTATTTGTTATAATAATATACTTGTTTCACGTGTAGTATCTGTGCAAACATACTTCTGCAATTTGAGATAGATCTATAGAAATTCTGATACATCAGAAAATTTTTCAAAGTAAATTACGTTATGATATCCTCATGAATTACACAATTGCTTCAGAATTTACTCCTCTTATAGATGCGATAGAGACCCATTTAGTGGGTAAAAAAGAGACGATCGCTTTATCATTGGCGACTTTTTTTGCAGGTGGGCATTTGCTTTTAGAAGATATCCCAGGTGTGGGAAAGACAACCCTGGCAAAACATCTCTCTCAAGTCTTAGGACTGGACTTTGGTCGTATACAGTTTACCTCTGATATGCTTCCTTCAGACATACTTGGGGTCAACTACTATAACCAGAAAGAAGGCGCTTTCATCTTTAAAAAAGGTCCTATCTTTACCTCTTTTCTTTTAGCTGATGAGATAAACCGTTCCATGCCTAAAACCCAATCTGCCCTTCTCCAAGCAATGGAAGAAGGGTCCATCACTATAGATGGAACACTCCATACACTACCCAAGCCTTTTTTTGTTATTGGGACACAAAATCCACAGGAAGAGGTAGGCACTTTTCCTTTACCAACCTCCCAGCTGGATCGTTTTATGTGTTCGTTTGGGATTGGCTATCCGGACAGCGTATCAGAAAGAGAGATATTAAAAGGTGAAAGAGGACACAGTAGATCTATATCTAATACCTTATTGACACCCCAGCAGATAGAAAGCTATATGAAACGGGCTTCAGAGGTCACACTGAGTGAGACACTGTTAGACTTTCTTCAGAAAATAATCGCTTATACTAGAGAGAGTGGCATATTTGAGTATGGTCTTTCTACACGTGGGGCATTATCTTTGACCGCCATGACTAAATCTTGGGCAATGCTGCAAGGTCGTAACTACGTCACTGCTGATGATCTACAGGCAGTGACATCCGCTGTATGTACCCACCGCCTTAAGTTTAAAGAGGGTCTAACTACAGCCAAACGTATCCATGATGAAATCTTTACGCACATTCGCTCAGATATATAAACGCATAGACCAGCACGCTACACGCTACAGTGTAGTTGTAGTGGTTTTGCTTTTCGGGCTTTTTTTGGAAGCCTATATGCATGATTTCAATCTTGTCTATATTACACTTTTTTTTACATTTTCTCTTGCATTTAGCGCTGGGCCTATAGGGATCTTAAACCTCGGTCATCTAGAAGGTTCTTATGTACCTTCTGGACGTTTATTTACACATCAAGAAGGTCATCTTGCTATGCAGATATACAATCCTTCACAGACAACATCATGGTCTGTCATACTCCGTCATGAAAATAAATCTATACCCCTGGAACCACTTAAAGGTGACACATCGACGATTCTGCACCTGCCTGTACTACCCGAAAAACGTGGTACTTTCACCCATAAAGGCTGCTATCTGGAAAGCAAGTATCCACTCTCTACGGTACGTTTGGTCTTGAAAATAAACGATTCTTACAATGGATTAGTCTACCCTGAGCCCAAAGGTATCTCCTTACATTCCTTTTTACAAAAGGAAGAAAACAATTATGGGGAAGAAAAAGAGTTTGATGGCTTACGAGCCTATGATGGATCACAAAAACTTTCCCATATCCACTGGGCATCCGTAGCAAAAGGAGAGATGTCAGTCAAAGTCTTCACTAAAGAGACACAGACACCTAAACTGGTTTTTAACTTTTACACAGCAGCCACAGATGATGAAGCACGGTTATCCCAACTCTGTTTATGGGTACTGGAATGCGAAAAACAAAACCTGCCTTTCATGATACAAATGCCAAACAAAGTCTTAAATTCAACAAAGGAGAGTACAGATGTTATTCTTGAAACACTTGCAAGATACTAAACTCACTCCTTTAGCGCTTTTAGACACTGCCTATATCATTGTTCTATTGCCTTTGATGCTTATACTCAAAGTACCTATGCTGATCTTCTCTTTCATGGTGTTGGTATTGCTATTCTTCAAGAAAACACCTGCAGATAAATATTTGATACTTTTTATCTTTTTGATGGGGCTTTTGGCACTCTATCTATCACTGTATGGTCTCTTCTCATTCAGGGGTCTTTCACGCTTGAAACTTTTTCTTGAGTTATTGGTCTATATTTTGATCATCGTGGTTTCCATGCAAAGACTCACAAGAGAGATCAACTTTTATCTACTGCTCTCCCCTGTTTTATTTTTGGCCCTCTCCTTATTTTTCTTTCATAGTCTTATGATGCTTATGTATGTCATATTCGAAATTTTCTTTCTGCTCTGGCTGATACTGGCACACCGAATGGAGGGTAATATGATAGAGAGCTTCCGGGCGAGCATGGTAATGTTCATGTATTCTCTTCCCTGGGTGGTTGTGCTTTTTATCTTCTTTCCCCGTATCTCATTTGAACATGCAGACTATGGTTTTAAAGGTGAAAATATACAGCGTATGGGACATGACGGTACCATGTTCTTAGACTCCAAGGCCCTGCTCGTTCCTTCAGACCGGATTGTCATGGAAGTGGGCTTTGATACAGAGGTCCCCACCTCTGATAAACTCTATTTCAGAGGAAGTATACTTTATGTGGATAAAAAAGACTATTGGGAACCACTGCCTGCCTATATGAAAAGAGAAAACAAAACCGATGATCCTGTAGTGGGAGAAACTATAGAGTATAAAGTGACCTTGTATCCTACTCAAAAACGTTGGATCTATCTGTTGGATATGCCTGTACGTATAGTAAACAATTCGGATATGGATAAAGATCTCATAAGTACCGTTAAAAAGCCTATCAAAACCCCTATGCATTATACCGCACGTTCTGTGTTAACTCCTACGTTTTATGATAATTTAGATCAAGATACACTTGATGCCTCAATCTCCTTTGATATAAAACGTAATCCTAAAACGTATCAGGAAGCACAAAAAATAAAAAACCTCTATAAAGAACCTGATAAGAAAGCTTCTGCACTTGTAAAATTTTTTCAAAACCAGTCTTTGACCTACAGTTTAAAACCGAAAGCTCTTGATATTAATAATACAGCAGACAGTTTTTTATTTGACAAGCGTTTGGGATATTGTGTGCATTTTGCATCTTCTTTTGTCACCATGGCCCGTATGTGTGGTATACCTTCACGCATCGTTACAGGGTATAAAGCCGACCAAGCCAACAGTTTTAACAATTATCTAGCTGTAAAGGAACGTGATGCACATGCTTGGGCTGAACTCTATATCGGTCAACACTGGGTAAGATTTGAAACAACCAGTACAGCATCAGCGATAGATAAGGACACATTAGAAATACTCGGTGCAAATAATACATTCTTTAATAGAGTGAATCTCCAGCTCATGTATATAAAATATCAAGTAGAGACATGGATACTCTACTACAGTCATATCCGTCAACTGCAACTGATCCAATACGCAAAAGAGAATCCCAGATTTGTCTTACTTTTTGTATTCTCTTTACTGACCCTGGTCTTGATCACTTTTAGCATCACTTTATATTTCCGTCGTCCCCGATGTACCCATAAAGTACTATGTATACTCGAGCCTCTTTTAAAGAAGCTCAAGAAAGAAGGCTACATTAGACAAAAAGATGAAACCATGCACCAGTACTTTCTGCGATATATGAAGGAACATCCGGAAAAAAGTGCACTAAAAGAAGTGGATAACTGTTATGAACTTATCTCTTATGGCGGTGACACTTCATCTGCTACAATGAAACAATTAAAACGTATGGTCAAAAAGAGTCTCTCTTCTTAGAGATCGTGTCTCTTAAAAAAATGGTTAACCTTCCTTAAGTATAGTAATACAGAGGATTCAAAGCAACCTCTTAGATGATTTTAAATAAAATTATAAACCAATTCTCATAGGGAGACACCACCTTAATGATTAAGAAAAGCAAAAAAGTTATTGTTGCGGGACTTGTAAGTACTTTGACTGTCGCATACATGTTCGGATCTTTCGCCCAAGCCAAAGATACTGCTGCAAAAACCTATGCACCTTCTACCGCCAAGGAAAAGCTGGAAGCCTACATCAAATTTACACAAATTCTTAATGTGATCGAGAGCCAATATGTGGATGATATCAATACCACAGACCTCGTAGATAAAGCACTAAAAGGACTTATGGCCAATCTCGACTCTCACTCTTCTTTTATGGACACTAAAGAGTTTAAAGACCTCTCTGTCCAGACGAAAGGTGAATTTGGAGGTTTAGGGATCTCCATAGGTATGAAAGACGGTGCACTGACCGTTATCGCCCCTATCAGTGACACACCTGCAGATAAAGCGGGAATCAAAGCCGGTGATATCATTTTAAAGATCAATGACACAGCCACTATCGGCATGAGTATCGATGAGTCGGTAAAATTGATGAGAGGGAAGCCTAAAACCTCTTTGGTCTTAACGATCATCCGTAAAGGTGAAGCGAAACCTCTTGAAGTGAAGATCACTAGAGATATCATTAAAATTCAGTCTGTCTATGCAAAGACCATAGAAAATGATCTACTCTATATCCATGTTACTTCTTTTGACCAAAAAGTAGTACAAGGTGTAAAAGACGCTATCAAAGAGCATAAAAATACCAAGGGTATCATCCTGGATCTAAGAAATAATCCTGGTGGACTCCTTGACCAGGCTGTCGGACTGACAGACCTTTTTGTTGATGAGGGTGTGATCGTCAGCCAAAAAGGAAAAGTGGCCAGCGAAAATATCGAGTATAGAGCGACCCAAAAAGGTACAGACAAGGATACACCTCTGGTCATACTCATCAATGGAGGGTCTGCATCTGCTTCTGAGATCGTATCTGGGGCGCTTCAGGATCTAGATCGTTCTGTTCTCGTTGGAGAAAAAACATTTGGAAAGGGGTCTGTACAAGTGGTTATGCCTGTAGGTGCGGATGAAGCATTAAAGCTTACAGTTGCACGTTACTACCTTCCAAGTGGACGTACCATACAAGCTGTGGGTGTTACGCCAGACATTTCTGTACCTCTTGGAAAAATAGATTTTATTGAAGACTCTGTCATGCTTAAGGAAAAAGATCTCAAAAAACACTTACAGAGTGAACTCGAGAAGATAGAGATCAACAATAACACATCAATAACAACCAAGGCAAATACAGACAACAATGCAACCAAGACAGATGATACGATCATCACTGAAGAACAGATCTATAAAGATCTACAACTCAAAAGTGCTGTAGACATCTTGAAAGCTTTGATCATCACAAATAAAGGAAAAAAATAATGCCAAAGACTGAACTTTTGTATGAAGGTAAGGCAAAGAAAATCTGGAAAACAGAGGATGAAAATCTTCTTATTTCCGAATTTAAAGACAGCCTGACTGCATTTAATGGTGAAAAAAAATCATCTGAAGAAGGCAAAGGTGCCCTTAACAACCAGATATCGACAGAACTCTTCAAATATCTGGATGAAAAAGGTATCCCTACCCACTATGTAGATACCATTGATGAGAATAACATGCTGCATAAAGCTGCAGAAGTGATCAAGATCGAAGTGATCGTAAGAAATATTGCTACAGGTAGTCTTAGTAAAAACCTTGGCATTCAAGACAAAACAGTACTTCCTTTCACACTGGTGGAATTTGACTATAAGAATGATGCACTTGGAGATCCAAAATTAAACGACCAACACTGTCTTATTTTAAATTTGGTCAATGACGTATCTGAACTTGATTACATTCGTTTCATGGCAAGAAGGATCAATACCCTGCTCGTAGATTTTTATGCTGGTCTTGACATTAAAGTTGTAGACTTCAAGATCGAATTTGGTAGAGATAAAGATGGCAATATCATCCTTATCGATGAGCTAAGTCCGGACAACTTTAGACTCTGGGATGCCAAAACAGATGAAAAGCTCGACAAAGACAGATTTAGACAAGGTTTGGGCGGACTCACTGAAGCCTACAGACAAGTATTAGACAGAATAAAAAACAGATAAGGAATAGTAATGACAGCAGTAGTAAACGTATTTTTAAAAGAGGGTGTTTTAGATCCACAAGGTAAAGCAGCACATCATGCGCTTGACTCTTTAGGTTTTGCCGGAGTAAGTGATGTACGTATCGGTAAACAGATCATCATTAACCTTGAGACAGAAGATAGAGCGACAGCTGAAGCTGAAGTAAAAGAAATGTGTGAGACACTTCTTGCTAATACTGTTATTGAAGACTATACAATAGAGATAAACTAATATGAAAGTAGCAGTATTAAGATTTCCCGGAACAAACTGCGAGTTTGATACACAGTATGCTTTTGAAAAGTTAGGACATACTACAGAGCTTGTATGGCATGAAAGTAAAGAACTTCCAGAAGATATCGATCTTGTGGTTGTACCTGGTGGATTCTCTTATGGTGACTATCTACGTTCAGGGTCTATTGCCAGATTTTCACCAGTCATGAAAGCAGTGTCAGCGTATGCAGATGCAGGAGGAAAAGTACTTGGTATCTGTAATGGTTTCCAGATCCTTACAGAAGCAGGACTTCTTCCTGGTGCATTAAAACGCAATAACAATCTTCACTTCATCTCTAAACACCAAACACTTTGTGTCATTAACAATGACAATGCATTTTTAAACAAATGTGAGAAAGGTGAAGTATTGAACATTCCTATCGCTCATGCTGATGGTAACTATTATATCGATGAGGATGGGTTCAAAAAGCTTGAAGCAAATGGACAGATCCTTCTTCGTTACTCAGATGAGAACGGTAATCCAGTAGTGGTCAATGGTTCTGTAACATCAATTGCAGGTGTATGTAATGAAGCCAAGAATGTATTCGGTCTTATGCCTCACCCTGAACGTGCTTTAGAAGCTATACTCGGAAGTGAGGATGGTGTACGTATGCTTCAAGGTTTTGAAGCATAATGCAACACTTACGTTCTGTATGGCTCTTTATAGCCCTCATAGTAGCCTATACTACCCTGCTAAGTGCACAGAACGAATTTAAATACAGTTATATGCCCAAAAAGGTATATAATAATCAACTCTTCGCAGTCACGATCATCGCTCCTGGTAAAGATACTGAAAGTAAACCTCAATTTACTTTTGACAGATCAAGTGAAATACAACCTCTTTTTGAAAAACCACTCAGTATTCAGAATGGTCCTGACAGCTTCTATACCTTCTATTTTAAAGCTTCAAATGATGACATACGTATTCCCAGACTGTTTATATCCTCTGAGAGTGGGGAAGCATCACTTCCACCTAATATGGTCTATATACAATCTCTTGAACAACGTGAAGACTTCTGTCAGGTACTCGCGGCAGATATGAAGATCAAAAATTCACAAGTTTCGAACTATGATGAGAAGAGTCATATAGTCACCCTCTCCATAGAAGCCTTTGAAGCCAATCTTGAAGATATGAGACTGGATAAAGTGCAAGAGTCCGGTATAGAAAATATCAAGCGTGATTTTGCAAAGGTTGAAGCAGAATTTTATGTAGTACTTCCTGTAGAAGAGAAAGTGCTTAAATTCACTTATTTCAACACGATCAAAAAACAGTATGAGTTTTTAGAAGTGCCTGTGGAAGTGATCGATGCTTCAGTCACGACACAGTCTGATCTCAATCCTAAAGAAGACAGTTTTGAAAAGCTGAAAAAGTATACATTTATGTTTTTGGTCGGTTTCTTTTTCATTATGTTCTTATTTAGAAGAGATTTCTTCTATCTGGTCTTTGGTGTTGTTTCTCTTATCACCCTTTTGACGTTTTATATTCCCCATAAAAAAATATGTGTAAAACAGGGTGCCCCGCTTTATATTTTACCTACACAGACCAGTACTGTCAGTACGAAGATAGACCAGAAACTTGACACAATGCTCTTGAGTGAACGCGAAGGCTTTAAAAAAGTGGAATACAAAGAAGGTATCATCGGATGGGTCAAAAATGAAGATCTTTGCGACAATTAGGTTTTACTGGGGTGCATTTGTCATCTCATTTAATACCGCTGTTTTTATGATACCTGCTCTGATGCTCTTTGGCAAGTATAAAAGTACCATTGTGCATCACATCAACCGTTTGACGCTTTTTATGATGGGTGGTAGATTGGCCCAGGAAGGTACGATGGATACTACCGCAGATATGTATGTCATGAACCACCAGGGGATCGTCGATATCATCGGCCTTGAAGCTTTACAGAACAACCATTTACGCTGGGTTGCGAAGAAAGAGCTTTTTGAAACACCATGGTTCGGTAATCTTTTACGTCATGGAGAGATGATCTCACTGGATCGCCAAAACAAAGCAGGACTCATAAAACTCATCAAAGATGTAAAAGAGTCTAAGGAAGTATTGCATCGTCCTGTAGCGATATTCCCAGAAGGAACAAGAACAAATACACAACCCCTACTTCCTTTTAAACCGGGAACAAAGATCATAGCAGAGAAGCTGGGATTACGTATACAACCCATCGTTATCACAGGCAGTAAATGGGTCTTAAATGAACATATCCGAACAGCACACAGTGGGACTGTAAAATATACTTTTTTACCTAGTTTCAATGTAGATAGTAATGACAAAGAGTGGTTTGATACACTGAGAGAAAATATGCAAAAGGTTATAGATGACGAGTTTAGCAACAATCATTGCAGTCGCTAGCGGTGGTGCCATAGGGGCAACACTGAGACTTCTGATCAACGGAGCGGTCAATAAGCATTTTGTACATGCACTTCCCTTAGGGACATTGGCAGTCAATTTTATAGGAAGTCTGATCATAGGTATGCTTTTTGCTTACTTCCATCTAAACACTTCACTCACTCCCCATGTTAAAACCTTTTTGGTGACAGGGATACTCGGTGCACTGACCACCTACTCTACCTTTGCTATAGAGAGCTTCTTCTTACTTGAAGCCGGTCATTATCTGCATGCCTTTGCCAACATGGCTCTTAACCTTTTTGGTACCATACTGCTTGCAGGTATAGGATACCTTCTCATACTACAAATTTCAAAATAGGAAAAACATTGTCAACACTAAACGAAGAGATAGAAAAACACATAAAAAAGCTTGTATACCCTCTTAAGAACCCAGAAGAGCTGCTTGAAGTACTCAAGGTGAAACTGACTAAAAAAGAGTTCAAACTCTTAAGGTCATGGGCAGATGAAGTGCCACAATCAGAGATTCAGACTGAGCTTAACCTTGACGAAAAGCGTTACGGTGAACTCTCAACAAAGCTCATCAAAAAGCTCAATCAGGAAAAGATCAAACAGGCGATGTGCATCTAATCTACAAGATCAAAAACAAAGAGCACGCATTATAAAACATGTGAAGAAAGATACTGGCACCTATGTGCCCGTACTGCTCTTTAAAATACCCAAAGACCAAAGACGGTATAAACACAAGCATTGCCCAGAGAGGTGTATGATGTACGAAATGCATTGCAACAAAGAGCAGTGAAGTCACAATGTTCGCTATGGATAGATAAAAGAAAGATGGATATTCTTTTGTCTTCGCAGCTATGTACTCCTGGATCACTCCACGAAAAGCCAACTCCTCCACTACCGGATAAAAAATTATCAGAAATAAAAGTGATCTCATATCAAAAGAGACTAACTGCAGATCAAGTAGTTGTTGTTGAAATATAGTGTTATGAAGAAGTACAAATAGTGGAGCAGCCAGGACAGCCGCTCCAAATTGTTTGTGTATTTTATTCACAGAGAATATTATTTGATAAATCTTCTTCTGAATGGATAGAGAAGTCCAAGAGCCATCATCACTAGGAACATCATATCAAAGTTCTTACTGTTAGGGTTGTATGTACAACCTCCACCACCACTGCTCGGGTTAAGATCATCTGAAGGAGGAGGTGTGACCGTTGTTCCATCTGTTGCTGTAGTTGTTGCGGTTAATGCTCCATATGTCGCTGTTACAACAGTACCATTCACTACATTTACAGTTCCATCTGCCGTAACACTGTTCGCATCAGTTCCAATAGATCCCACAAATATAGAGCTGTTCACATCTGTCTCTGTGAGTGTTAAGTTTTCTTCATCACCACTGTCTGCTGTAATGACAACAACTATCGTATCGTTTACATCAGGAGAAGCTCCAGTTACATTAGTATCTGCAACACCCACAGATAGATCTGCACCTATAGTAAACTCTGGTGCCGGGCTAATGACAAGCTTTGCTACTGTACCATTGTAATCAGTTGGTGGCATGATATAGTCACCATTTGCATCAATATAACTTGGCGCTGTCTGATTAGCGTCTGGGGCAACTCGTGGAGTAATACGAATAGTAAATGTCTTACCAATTGTACTATTTTGTCCAACTTCCACTACATAATTTGGTCCCAAGTTCAGAGTATCTTCAATCTTACCTAGGCTATAGAGCGGATCAGCCATCCATGTAAGCAACTCTTCTGCTGAAGGTTCAGCCCATCCATCAGCCTGTCCTTTATGCCAAGCAGGAACTGCGTTTGGATCATTTGCTTCTACTGGTGTTGTACCCCAAAACGCTACAAGTTCAGCATCGGTTGTCGGATCATTATCATCATCCCAGAAGATACCATACGGTACCCATTTGGATGGCAACCAAATGCCAAAGAGATCTACATAGTTACTACCCAGTGTATCTGGTCCACCTATTAGTTCCTGAGTATCGTTCCCTTCTTGAACAAAACCTGCTCTTACACTGCTAAAGAAACCATCTGTTTCAAAATGAGGTGGTTCATGTTTTGTATCTTTTGGTCCCCACAAACCATGTGCGAATACAGCTTCATATCCGCTCTCGTCAGACTCTTTTGTACTTATATCCAATGAAAATTTTATTTTATTGTCAGCGGTTACTTTTGTTCCATTTTCATCCAACAGTTCAATCATGTAACCATCCAGTCTCATGTCCGTATAGTTATTGATCTTTGAAAATACCTGGTATCTTCTAGCTGCTGTACTGTTATCTTCAGTATCAAGGTTAAAAACAAGATCAATAGGCTTACCATATCTAGTAAATTCATCAAAAGCAAAAACTGATGCTGGCTGCATATTGATCTTAAACCTTTTATGAGATTGGAAAGGACTTGAACAGACCGTAGGAACAGCAATACCATCTGGGTTTTTATCATAAATATCTAGATATCCACTCTCGCCTGTACCACTATCAACTTCATCCAAATATGAAGTCGTCATGATACAATTCGGCGATTTTCCACTCTGAGCAGTCCCAGCATCATCATTGACTACCTTGATACCTGCAGGTTCACCGACTGGCCAATCTTTTCCTTTCAGTATTCCCATGACTGTACCACCATTTGTTTCGGTAATATCAGAGCGAAAAGAATCACCATAAGTCATAATATCATATGTTCCATTCGACTCATTAAAGGTTAACCCCGTCGCCTCACCAGTCTCCGCATTAACCATTCTCACGTCAACATTACCTAAATTCCATCCACCAAAACCATACTGCGTTGGAAGTGGTTCAGTAAGAGTATGCGGTGTACCTGCATCGACTCCAATAATCTTACCTGCATATACATTACTACTAAGTAACATTGCTGCCGCTACACTCATACCTAAAATTTTATTTTTATAGTTTTTTTTCATGATTTTATCTCCCCGATATTTTTACTATACATTCTATTGTACTTAATAAATGTTAAGTCAATGTTAAATTATATTTATATTTTTAGAACAACATATTGAAACTAACGAGGAAGTCTCTATAGTCTTCTATATCTGATCTTGATGGCTTCGCCCAGCTATGTTCTACAGTCAGCTTCATAGGTAGGTAGTACTTGAATGAATAGTCCATACCTACAGTAATGGCATTGTCCAGATCTTTTACATTGATGTGTTTCAGTCTTCCCTTTCCACCATCTGCATAATCATAAACATCATTGAAAGTAAGATATGAGAGTTTCATACCAAACTCCGGAGTAAGGTTCACTTCTCCACCTATGGAGAATGCTTCATTGTCTAAATTATCAAGATCTTTGGATGTACCAGCACCGATACCTGTATAAGTTACTTCGTTTTTAAAGACTTTACTCATCGTCAAAGTTGCACTTTTATCACCTATATACCCTTCAACCATAAAATCCATTCCGTAGGTTTTACGTTCTATACTGAGAGAACTTGTAGCATCTACTGTCTCTCCACCGCTCATAATAAATCCACCTAATATAAGATTATACTCTCCTACAGGATATTCATATGCTAATCTCGCAAATGGGATCAGGTTGCTTGTTAGCTCCATTTGAACATTGTCCTGCCCCTGCGCATACATACCTACAGTTGCAAAAAGATGATCACCATCTGCCAATGCGCCGTCTTTGTCAAAGTAAGCCTGTAGACCAGTTGCAGCACCAGTACCTATCTCTGTTGCTTGTAGTGCATTGGAAAGTCTTCTTATATCAAATGTTCTAAACGGTTTATAAAGACCTGAATTGTAGATCTCCATACCGGAGAAAGGACCAAAGTCAGCTGTAGAGTACGCTGCTAATCCCATATATCCATCTTGGATCTCTTGTGCATAGACCATTTTACCTGAAACAGAATGATCATTCTGAGATTTATAAGAAAGATTGACAAGGGCACCAACATTGTTTGTTACCCTTCCCCCTACATACAGTGCAGCAGTTCTAGGTACAGATAAAATACCGTCATTTGTTACAGTCGTATCTTTGACAACTCCAGATTCACTCGGTTTATTATCTGTTTTTTCATAGATGGACTTGAACATCACTGATGGATTGATATCTGACCCGCTGCTGTTTGCATCTGTAAATTTCTGGCTGATGGTCATACCTGAGGCCAAAAACTTTCTACCAAATTTGTTGAGCCTTTCTATGTGTTGTATGTGACATGCCTTACAATCCATACCTGTCTGTGTAGCAAACAAAGGCATAGCCTTCACTTCACTTGTCAAACTGATGAATCCAAGCAGCCCCACTGCTACCAAACTCTGTCTGTTCATTTTTATCATTCTTACTCCCTTCCTTTAAAATAGCCTTGTACTATCTGTTTATTCTAGCACAACTGACTATAAAGAAGCAAGATAGATAACCTGAATTCAAATGATATAAGTATATAATAGAGTAAAAATAATTGAAAAGGAGTAGTATGAACTTCATAAAAATTGGCGTATCACTTTTAACAGTGAGTATTCTTTCTGCCTCACCTGCACAGAATGCTTATGTGCAAAAATGTGCGAGCTGTCACGGTGTAAATGGTGATATGAAAGCCATGGGAACCTCTAAAGCGATAAAAGAGATGTCGGTCGAAGAGATAGAAAAAGCACTTATAAACTACGCGTCAGGAGAAAGAAAAGCAATGCCTTTTGTGCAAAATTTAAAAAAAGATTTTGTCAATAAACACTCTAATGAAGAACTTCATGAGCTTGCTACCTATATTCATGATCTGAATATGTAGCTCTATTATACAGAAGGGTATCGTTGTTGGTCACAGATACCCTTCAAATTAGGTTGTACTATATAAATAGTACTTTTTAGTGACGACCGCCACCGCCACCACCTCTTTGTCCACCCATTGATCCATTATTTGATCTATTTGGGTTTGTACCTTTATACTCATACTGTTTTTGATAATTATATTTATATTGGTTTTTTTCACTACCGTCTTTGAGTCTTTTTTGATACTGTTGTTGAAGTTTTTGTTCCATTCTAAGATGTTCTTGCAAACTATCTTCTGCAGCAAATAAAGAAGGAGTGGCTAAAAGTGCTACAGCACCCAATGTCAATAAGGTTTTTTTCATGGTATGTCCTTTGAAAGTAAATATTATGTGTTACATTCAAAGTATAAAATAAGAGTGTGAAGCATCTATGAAGTAAAAGAGGTCTATCTTCGACCTCCTCCGCCACCGCTACCTGATCCACCACCCATGGATCCTCCCATGCCTGAATTACCACCATATCCACTCATGAAGTTACCCTGTGCCGAACCATCATTGAATTTGAATTTAAACCTTGATCTGTTGTCATAGTCATAACTTTCTGATTTTTTTTCGGCCGCAGCTTCATTTCCAGATCCTATACCATTTGATTTATATTCATCTTTAAATACAAAACGTTTCTTCTTTTTAGAAGGTTTCTTTTGAGGCTCAGGTTTGGTCAGTGCTTTCTTCTGACCTGCTTGTTGAAGGATATTCCCTAATCCTTTCTCCTCTGCATGAAGTGACATGGCGCCAAATATACAAAGTGTAGGAAGTATATATTTACATTTCATCATTAGCACCTTACTCAATTTTTGTTTATTATAGTAAAAAAGTATGAAAGAAGTATGAAAAACTCTTTTCCTGAGTATGTTATAATCATAGTAAATATCAGGAGTGCCGATGAAAATTTTATTATTGGAAGACGATATAGGTTTGGCCGATATCATGTCAGAGTATCTTGAAGACAATGATTTTGAGCTAGACCTTGTCTATGATGGGGAAGAAGCACTGAATAGAGCCTATGAGACACAGTATGACCTCTATATCTTCGATGTCAATGTGCCTGCGATCAAAGGTTTTGATCTATTGAAAACACTGCGAGACAATGGTGATGCCACCCCTACGATATTTGTCACATCTCTCAATGACATAGAGGATGTATCACAAGGCTTTGAAAGCGGTGCAGATGATTACCTCAAAAAACCTTTCGAACTTACCGAACTTCTTTTACGTATTAAAAACATCCAGAAGCGTTCTTTTGCACAAAAACGTTCTAACATGATACAGATAGATAAAGATATCACTTTTGATATAGATACAGAATTACTCCATACAGGTGGAGAGAGTGTTTCTCTGCCGCAAAAAGAACTTAAACTGCTTAAACACTTTTTGAAACATCCCAATGAGGTCGTCACATTTGAAAGTCTGTATGATGTACTTTGGGACTATGATGAAACAGCCTCAGCTGAATCTCTAAGGGCACATATAAAAAATCTTAGAAAACACCTGACCAAAGATATGATACAGAACCTTAGAGGTCTTGGTTACAGGTTTGAAATGGAAACTTCAGACTGATGAAGGCTAGTACCAAAAGTGTCATTATTTTCATGGTGGTCTACCTGGGGTCACTCAGTATTTTAGCCACATGGGTGGGGTATCTTTATTATATAGACCGTAAGAATGCTTTGATCGAGAAGATGCATTTGGAAATGCGATACAAAGCGAGAAGTATCAATGCACAGTTGGAATACTACCATATGAACAAAAGTGAGCAATTCACTTTTTATGAAGAGGGGTATGACATCGCACTCTATGATAACGAAAGAGAACTCCTCGCTTCCACATTCATGGATGATATTGATTTTTCCAAACTCTTCTATGCCGATGATGACGAATACTATCTTGTAGAGACACTCTACAAAGAGTATCTTGATGTTAAATACATAGTGATCAAGAAACCTCTTGATGTACAACAGTTAAATGAGATCCTTGAAGAGATCACTCTCATAGCTTTTTATGGATTTATTTTTATACTTTTTGTCGCACTTCTCTTGGCCAAGATCATGTTATCTCCCATCAAAAGATCCATCGCCTCTCTCACCAAATTCATGAAAGATGCCACCCATGAGATGAATACTCCCATCAGTACGATACTCATGAGCTATGAACATATGGACAAACACAATCTCGATGCAAAACAGATTCGCTCACTTGATCGTATAGATATCGCAACCAAAACCCTCTCCAGTCTTTACCGAGACCTCTCTTTTGCTTCTTTTCATGACTATATAGAGTATGAAGACACACCAATAGATGTCAAAGAGGTGATCCTTGAAAGAATCAAGTATATGGATACACTCATACAGTTTAAAGGGCTAAAGGTCAGCACTGCATTACAACCCAAGACGATCTATATGGATCAACGAAAACTTATCTTGCTTATAGACAACCTTCTCTCAAATGCGATAAAGTTCTCTAAAAAAAACGGTGAGATCGAAGTAAGTTTGACTGAGAACTATTTCTCTGTAAAAGATAATGGCATCGGTATTTCAAAAGAAGATCAAAAAAGTATCTTTGATCGTTTTAAATCCACGAACAGTTTACATGGCGGATTTGGTGTGGGATTGGATATAGTGAATCAGATCTGTAAAGAGTATCATATAAAGATCGAACTGGAGTCAGAGCCTAAAAAAGGGAGTACATTTAGACTGGTATGGCCAGAACAAAAATTTAATAAATAAGATGTAAGTATTTACGCGACTTTACGTCCGGCATAGTAGTTGATCTTCCAGCCATCTTTCTCTTTTGAAAAATAGAGTTTCTTTATTTTACCATCTTCTGTATAGTTAATGGTCTGTCGTTCTTCACCGTTCCATGATACAGACTTCATTTTGATCACAGGCGACTTTTTTCTGGAAATAAGATCATAAGAGAGTTTATGTTCGACTTCACTCAATGCATCTGCATCTTTTCCTATCACTTTTAAATGTGACTTGAACTCTGGGTCTCTCAATGATAATCTTAAACCAAACGTTTCCAGAGTCATCATATATGACTCTGGTGTCATCAACTCTTTGATCGTTGAGAGATCACCACTATATAATGATGTATAGTAAACACTGAGTATATCTTTAGGCTCTAACAGTGAGTACGTCTTGCTACTGTTTTTTAACATCATAGATTATACTCTTTCAATCGCTGCCTGAAATGCATCAAGGTGACTTAAACTACCTTCTTTAAGGCTTTCAAATACAGAGACTACATCTTCTGGCATACCTTCAGCCGCATGTTCCAGATCTTCTATGTCAGTATATTCGATTAATTCGCCTATTTTGAGTGCGTCAAGAAGTGTTTCTTCACCTTCACTCACACAGGTATCATAGAGCTCTTGCAGTACAGGCAATACAAAGCTTCCTACAGCATCTTCATCTACACCTGAAGTATCCACACCATATTTTTCACAAAGTTCTCTTGCCGAATCCATATGTCTCTGTTCTGATACCTGAATCGAGGCAAAAGTATTTTCATCTGTATAGATATTACCTAAAGTAATATATACATCTCTAGCGACCTTTTCTTCCTGGTATATATAGAAGAGCATATCTTTTTGATCTTCAGTCAATACAACAGTAGTATCCGTAGTCTCTTTTTTTGCATAAGCTGAAGATGAAAGTAATGTTACACCACTTGCACCTGCAACCAACATTTTAGTTAAAAAACTTCTTCTATCTTTAATAGTATTCTTATTCATGTTAATCCTTTTAGAATATGTATTAATTACGAAAGCAGTATAAAATAGAAGTATGAAGAAAGTGTGAAACAAGATATCACACTTTATAAAGAGGAAGTATTTATACTTTAGTTGAACAGTAGGGTTGATTCGTCTCTTTTTTGATAGAACGCAGTATAACATCATCCATACTGAGCTCATCGATGTGTCTCTTACCCATTACGGCAAGCAGTGTACGTACACCATGAAGGAGTTGATGATGATAGAATGCGATGTGCTTTGATTTTTCAATGACAAGATATTTACTTCTTTTGGCTTCATTCATGGTATTAAGCCCGACAGGACAGTCTCTACCGTTTGCACCACTACACTCTCTCGCACGTATACAACCTGCTGCGATCATAAAACCTCTGGCAATATTGATAAAATCAGCACCATGACAAAGCAGATCAACGACATCATCAGGTGTCAGTACCTTCTCACTCGCTATGATCTTAATATGCTCTCTGAGTTCATACTCGTTGAGCACTTGATTGACTATAAGGAGTGCTTCACGTATCGGTAGACCTATTTTACTCATCATCTCCAACGGTGCAGTTGCTGAACCACCATCCCCACCATCAATCGTAATAAAATCAGCAATATCTTTCCCCTCTGAGACTCTGTTTTTCAGCGCTTTCGCATAGGTCTCAAAATTCTCTCGTGATGAGATAACGATCTTAAAACCTACTGGTTTATCGGATAACTTCTGTAAGCGTTCAATAAAGTCAAAAAATGTCTCCATATCGGTAGCATAAGGAAAACGGTTAGGGCTTACCAGGTCTTTATGGGCAGGAACACCTCTATAGTAAGCAATATCATCACTGACCTTCGTTGCAAGAAGCTTACCTCCTGTCTGTTTTGCCCCCTGTGCCAGTTTTACTTCGGTCATACGACAGAAACGCATCACTTTTTGGTAAAGGTCATCACTGAAATTCCCCTCCTCATCTCTTACACCATACAGGCCGCTTCCCATCTGGAACGTAATATCCGGTATACCTTCGGATATGGATTCGGGAAATGACTCTAAGGGACTATGCCAATTAATGCGAAAATAGACCAATCTGGTTCTATCAAATATAAAAGACCCTCTATCTTTTTGTCGTACGACCATATGTCTATAAAGGCGTTGAGACACTTCTCTATTGGTAAAGAATCTCATTATTCTATAGATAGACTTGGCGAACCATGTTCCCTCTTTCATCTCAAGATAAGAATTTTCACAATCCTTGAGGTTGAGTGTTGCAAGGAAGTTAGAGGTCAAACCGCCCTCCCCCGTATTGATAGGAAACTGTCCATTAAAAGCACCACGAGCATAAGCGCGTGTTCCCTCCGGTGATACCGCCCCATCACTCATAGCTGATCTGCCTATGATACTTTTACTTTCAAAGGGTATTTTTCTATTTTCACCAAATCGTACGGAAAACTCAGCTTGTACTTCATGCAGTTCATTGACAAAATTGGCATGTCTAAAAAGTGATTTTTGATTACCGTAAGGATTTGAAGGGGAAAAGGACAAATAAGGGTTTTCTCCATGTGACACTTTATTGATCCAATCAATTTTTTCAAAAGAATCATAAAATGTCTCATCACCAAAATATTGACGCATTGGGTTCCGTAACATATAAAAAAGATATCTCATACGTCCTATAAGAGGAAAATTAATCAGAAGTTGGTTTTTTCTTTGTATAAATCTATCATAAATTGCGATATTGATAAGCACCAGTATCAATATAATGAGTAATAGTTTAATGAACACACCCCAATCTGAAGAAAAAAGAGGAAAATAGGAGAATAGATTTTCTTTAGTCATCTGGCATCCTTAAACAAAACTCTGTCTAAACTATATTTGCCTGCACCAAAAGTGGCAAGGAAGACAAGAAAAAGTAGATAGTAAAGTGGTATTTCGAATCCATTATCTGCAACAGAAAAACCATTTTCTATATGGACGAAAAATATGGCACCCACCATCACACACGAAAGTAAAATAGAGATATAACGGGTAAAAAGTCCTAAAAACAAAAGGATAATACCTATGGTTTCAATGCTTGAAACGAGATAGGTCGATAAAAAGGGTAGAGGTATAGACATACTGTCAAACCATGTTACCGTATCTTCCAGGTTATTGATCTTAAGTAAAGCCGGTGTGGCAAATCCGTAGGACAAGATCAGTCTAATGGCTAATATAATGAGATTTTTAGGATAAGAAAAAAGAACAGCGACCTCACTCATAAAATCTTTCATAAAACTCTCCTTTTAAGGATATATGTTTTAGCTATAAAATAATCTATGATATAGCTTTGGAACTAAACCTGCACTCACCCAGAGTAATGATCTTTCCCTTTTCAATCTGCGAGATGATATACTTTAAAGTAGACTCTGGATCTGTTTCAGGCATCTCTTCTGCTATCATACGAAGTGCATCTTTTTCACTGGTTTTCTGCCATCTTTTTTCATAGGTATATTGTGTATATATTTCCACCAATTTATATCCAACCCAGTTCAGCAAAGATAGGTTCCATCTCAATCCACCAGTTTTCAAACCGTACAGAGACCTCTGCAATAGCATCATCCTCTTCTTTCCACTCTTTGAGTTTCTCTAAGATCAATGGTTTATTCTCTTCAGATACTTCAGTTGATTTTTGCACATGCTCTATGACTTCTTCTATATTCTTTTTCATCTCATAACTCCTTTGTTCTTATTCTAGTTCATTCTCATATAATTGTCAATATTAACCAACTATTTATTTTGATTAGTAAATTTTAGCTAGAATAATCCAATTGATAACAAAGGGTTAAAAATCATGTTCACACAGTTTCTTCAGGATTTCATCAAAAAAGAATCATCCGCAGGGATTTTACTGATCATTGCCACTATTCTAGCATTGCTGCTGCAAAATTCTTTTATGTCATCATTCTATACAAGTTTTTTACATACGCCGGTTGAAATACGCTTTGGTGATCTCCAGATAGCCAAACCGCTCCTTTTATGGGTCAATGACGGACTCATGGCCGTATTCTTTCTCGTTATAGGTCTTGAAATTAAACGTGAAGTGAGAGAAGGTCATCTCTCTTCACTCTCACAGATCACTTTGCCGGGTATCGCTGCACTGGGTGGTATGCTCGTACCTGCTTTAATTTTCATCGCATTCAATAGAGGTGAAGATTTTTCTATGAATGGGTGGGCGATCCCTACTGCTACAGATATAGCATTTGCCTTAGGTATTTTATCTTTACTGGGGAAAAGGGTTCCTGTCTCTTTAAAAGTATTTTTGATGGCATTGGCTATTATCGATGACTTGGGTGCCATTTTGATCATTGCATTCTTTTACACCAGTGAGCTGTCAACCATGTCTATTACTATTGCAGCGATCGCACTTTTTGTACTTTTTGTGATGAACCGTATGAATATAGCCATTAAATCAGCCTATATGGTTGTGGGTATCATTCTATGGGTATCCGTGCTCAAATCAGGAGTCCATGCCACACTTGCCGGTGTAGCACTTGCCTTTATGATCCCTCTCTCCTCTAAAGATAAAGAAGGCAACGACTTCTCCATGGCAAAAGAGATGGAATATGATCTTCATAACTGGGTGGTCTATATGATCTTGCCTCTCTTTGCTTTTGTGAATGCAGGAGTAGATCTCAAAGGTATCTCTATAGAAGAGATGGCCGGTACGGTACCACTGGGAATCATGCTTGGTCTTTTTATCGGTAAACAGGTGGGTGTATTCGGTTTCTCATGGTTAGCTATAAAAATGGGACTTGCATCTTTACCCAAAGAGAGTAACTGGATCATGCTGTATGGGGTCAGTGTCCTCACAGGTATAGGTTTTACCATGAGTCTCTTTGTCGATACCCTAGCCTATAATGATACACAGATCTATCACTATGCAGACAAGTTGGCCATTCTTCTTGGGTCATTCCTTTCAGCTATCGTAGGATATCTTATCTTACGTCTGACTACAGCTAAATCATAATCATGAAAAGAGAAAAGGTTTTATAGATATTAAAGTCTTTTTGTCCTATCATATAAAAAGGTTATGATTAGACTTAGCCTATACATATTAAAGGAGAAAGTATGATTGAGAAGAAACAAATTAAAAAGTACATTAAAAAACAAATGGACAGCATGCTCAAGAAAGAGCTAAAACAAGAAGTTAAGAAGCATATAAAAGACTATAAGAAAAAAGAAAAAGCAGAGAAAGTAGCAAAAAAGAAAAAATAAGAGTCCCTGATGCTTCGCCTCGTTCACTTTACAGATGAGCGAGGGAGAACCACATATTATCCCAGATAAATCACTTCTTCAGGTTCTACAATATGTGCTTTTTTATCTAGCGCATTTTCAATAACACTTCGTAATATAGTCTGTTTGTCCTCTTCTCCATGTATAAGATAGATACGATAGAGATCCTCCATCTGTGATATCCATTTGATAATCCCCTCCTGGTCTGCATGTGCTGAAAATCCGTTGATCGTATGCACACTTGCTTTGATCAAGATATCCTCATTAAATATCTTGACCCATCGTGCACCATCAACGATATGACGTCCCAACGTTCCAATCGCCTGATATCCTACAAATATAACAGCATTTTTAGGATTCCAAAGACGGTTTTTAAAGTGATGTATGATCCTTCCTCCCGTACACATACCACTCCCTGCTATGATAATGGCACGGGTATCTACTTCATTAATGGCTCTGGACCCTTCTACATCTGGTGTATAGATAAGACTTTCAAAATCAAACACCGTTCCATCTCTTTTTTTGTACTCCTGACACTTCTCACTGAGAAGATCACTGTAGTTGTTATAGACTTCAGTGGCACGTGTAGCCATAGGGCTGTCTAAAAAGATCTTGCAATGGGGCAATTCTTTTCTGTCATGCATCTCTTTTAAAATGATCAATATCTCTTGTGTACGCTCCACAGCAAATGAAGGGATCAATACATTACCCCAATCACGCAAGGTATCGATGATCACACGTTTGAACTCTACGATACTCGCATCCAGATCTTTATGGTTACGGTCACCATAGGTAGATTCTACATAGAGATAATTCGCATAGGGACACTTTGCTAGATTTTCCATGACCAAATTCTTATCATTGCCTATATCTCCGGAAAATACAATGGTCTGCTCTACACTGTCTTCCTTATAGGTGATCTCTATGAATGCGGCACCAAGTATATGTCCTGCATTACGATAGGTCACCTTAAGAGAATCCAGAATGGTAACCGTGTTATCATACTCCGGATATTCCCAAGCAAGATCAAATGCTGCTTCCACATCATCTTCATCATACAAAGGTGCCATGACCTCGTCTTCTTTTCCTTTTCGCTGTGCTTTTCTATAATTGGTCTCAAAATCCTCTTTCATGATCTTGGCACTGTCAAGGAGTATAATTTCAGCAATATCACGTGTGGCTTCCGTTGCATAGATCACACCCCTGAACCCTTCTTTGACCAGTTTAGGGATGCGTCCTACATGGTCAAGGTGCGCATGTGTGATAAGAAGATAATCTATCTCGGATGGATCAAAACCAAATGCAGAATAGTTTCGGTCCTCTTCAGGTCCTTGAAACATACCACAATCAATAAGAATACGAGGTCCGTGCTCGATCGCAAGCAAATGACAGGAGCCGGTTACTACTTTAGCCGCACCATGGGAAGTTACTGTTGCCATTATTATTCCTTTATATTATCTATATTTATTTTACTTTCTGAAATATTGATTTGAGCTTAGGTAGCAATAGATAAATTCTTTATTATATATACATATATTTTATATCTCTTATGAAATTGGGATATCTGAAAAAAGAGAAATTGAAGAAGTGTTATATCTCTTTTTTATAGCCTTATAATAAGCAAAAACATAACTGATACTAAGCTATAATCATATAGTTTATACACGTTAAAGCGATCATAAATGTACATCAAGGATACATAGGTGCACTCCACTTACGCTAGAGAGAAAATATCAATGAATGAAGAAATTTTACAAAAATTAGATACATTAGAGCAACATATACATCACTATAATGAAGGTATTGACATTGGGGTACACCCTTTTGATATCGCTGATCTACTCATTGAGATCAGGGAAGTTGACAATGATCTCTATACTGCATCTTTAAATAAACTACCGAGTACACTTTTGGCAGAAGTACTCGTAGAATTACCAAAATCATTCCAAGAAGAACTCTATACCAATTATGGTCCTAAAAAACTTGCGAAACTGACTGAATCACTCGATACGGATGATGCAGCGGTCTTGATACAGCATATTGAAGAAGTAGATGAAGAGAAAGCAGATGCCATTATGTCCAATCTCTCAGATGAGGACAGGGATACCATCGAAGAACTCATATCATATGAAGACCATGAAGCCGGTTCTTATATGCAAACAGAAGTCTTTGAAGCGCATCTGGATGAAACCATTGGCGCTTCAATACTCCGTCTCAAAAAGATGAAAGCAAACAGAGAGATCGACAATGTACATCATGTATTTGTTGTTTCAAATAAGAGAAAGTTCGTCGGTATGATACCTCTGGAAGATCTTATTCTTCATGGACCTAAAGAGCTCTACAGGGATGTCATAGAAGAAGGAAAGATCACTATTTCTGTTGACCCGCATGAGGAGATAAAAAATGTGATCGAAACGGTTGCCAACTATGACCTCAGTGTGATCGCCGTAGTGAATCAAAGAGGTATCCTCATGGGTCGTATCACCGCAGATGACATCTATGATATCATAGAAGAAGGTGCAACAGAACAGATCTATAACCTTGCCGGTGTTAATGATACAGCCGAACAAGAGGAGAGTATCTGGAAGATCGGCCGATCAAGAGGACTTTGGCTGGGGCTTAACCTTTTAACAGCTATTGCCGCATCCCTGGTCATCGGACTTTTTGATACAACACTTCAATCCCTTGTTGCACTCGCCATTTTAATGCCTATCGTTGCTTCTATGGGAGGCAATGCCGGGACACAAACACTGACAGTTACAGTAAGACAGATGGCACTCGGAGATATAGAAGCAGATGAGGCAAAAAAAACCATCTATAAAGAGGTTTTCATCTCATTGATGAATGGTGTTGTGTATGCTGTAACTATGGGTGTGATCGCTTACATGTGGTTTCAAATGCCTATGCTTGGTATCGTCATAGGTATGGCGATGATAGTGAATCTTTTTTCTGCCGGATTCTTCGGTGCAGTAATTCCCTTGACGCTCAAAAAATTCGGTGTAGACCCGGCCATAGGTTCTACTGTTCTTTTAACAACGGTAACGGATGTAGTTGGATTTTTCAGTTTTCTTGGACTTGCAACTATTATTTTATTATAAAAGAGAAGATTTATGGATACAACAGACACAATGAAAAAGATACATTTTGAAGAATATATAGAAGACTATTGGGATATTATCGTAGGTTTGATCGCTATAGTTGCAGCGATCATTCTACATCAATATGGAAATAGTTATCTGGCTACTTCTTTTGCAGCATTGGGTATTGCTACACTCTCATTAACGGTTTCAGAAGTTGCTGAAATACTTTCTCAGAGACTTGAAGAACCCTATGCCAGTTTTGTCCTGACATTCAGTGCGGTTATTGTTGAGATCATACTTCTCTACATCATTTTACTTCAAGCCTTACATGATCCAAAAGTGGTAGAGACCGTCAAAGGCGGTATTATCTCGGCTGTGATCGTAGATATGAATGTACTCTTAGGGCTTGCAGTATTTATCGGTGGATTGAAATTTACCGAGCAGGAACATAACAAAGAAACTTCCAGTACCTACACCACTATACTATTGGTTACCGCCCTTGCATTACTTGTACCAAGCCTGCTCAATCAGACTGAGCATGACGAATCCGTACTCAAAGAGGTGAGTATGATCATTGCGGTAGCCTTGATGTTTTTTTATATTATTATTTTTATTTTTCAGACAAGAACCCATACACACTTCTTCAAAGCAACAGCAAGAAGCAGGATGTTCAGACTGAGAAAACGACAAGAAGAAGGTAAAGAGGAAGAAGAAGTAGCCAGTGTTTATATTTTTGAAAGATTTAACAATATAGGAAATTTCATTACCATCTTTGTACTCATCGCTATCATTTCTATAGGTGCAGAAGTGTTTGCAACGGATGGTATCAAGATGGCAAAAGATTTTGGGATATCCGCTGGACTTGCCGGTTTGATCATTGCGATCATTGCTGTTGCACCTGAAATTGCAACCGCTGTTAAAGCAGCCAAAAATGACCAGATCCAAAGGGTGGTCAATATCGCGATGGGTGCCTCAGTCGTTTCCATCCTGCTCACTGTACCCATTTTACTCGGACTGGCTCACCTCAGTGGGATCAATCTCTTTCTTGATTTTAATCCTCTGCAGATCGGTGCACTGATCATGACCATTATTCTTGCATGGAAAAGTACAGAAGAGGGTCAGACCAACTACTTCGAAGGACTCTCTCACCTGATGTTCTTTGTCTGTTATGCGATCATAGCAGCCTATTACTGACCTACCAAGGCAGCTAGAGATGCTTTGATTCCAATTCACTGATATGTACAATCGTTTGTAGGACAGTATCAGGATTCAAACTGATAGACTCTATACCCATTTTAACTAAAGCTTCCGCCATCTCAGGGTAATCAGAAGGTCCTTGTCCACAAATACCGCTATGTCGGTCATTACGTTTTGCCCCCTCTACTGCCATTTCTATCATCTTCATCACACCCGGGTCACGTTCATCATAATCAAATGCAACGATCTCTGAATCCCGGTCAACCCCGAGTGTCAATTGGGTTAAGTCATTCGAACCAATGCTGAATCCATCAAAAAGTTTACTAAATGCATCGATCTGTATGACATTGTTCGGTATCTCACACATAACGTAGATCTTTAAACCATTTTCACCACGTTTCAGACCATATTTCTCCATGGCATCCAATACCCTCTGTCCCTCTTCTACTCTACGGCAAAAAGGTATCATCAAAATGACATTATCAAAACCCATCTCTTCTCTGACATGTTTCATTGCTGCACACTCCAGGGCAAAGCCCTCTTCATAGTTTGGATGTGTATAGCGTGAAGCACCACGAAAACCGATCATAGGATTGGCTTCATCCATTTCAAAGAACTCTCCTCCAAGCAGTGAAGCATATTCATTGGTTTTAAAGTCGCTCATTCTCACGACACAGGGGTTAGGATAGACTGCTGATGCAATGCTCGCAACACCTTCAGAGAGTACTTTTACAAAATAGGATTCAGGGTTGTCATATCCGGTTGTGAGTTGACCGATCTTTCTATCTGTGGTCTCATCGATCTTTTCGGGATGTATCAGTGCCATCGGATGTACTTTGATGGATGTATTGATAATGAACTCCATGCGTGCCAGGCCTATGCCATCCACAGGCAGTGAAGCCAATGTAAATGCCATGTCCGGATTACCAAGGTTCATCATGATCTGTGTCTTCGTTTTTGGTAGCGTACTAAGATCTGTTTTAATGACCTCATAATCCAAGATCCCCTCATGGATCAAACCGGTTTCACCCTCTGCACAACTTACTGTGATCTCTTGGCCATCCACTAACGTCTCTACAGCATTTTCAACTCCTACAATCGCAGGTTTCCCTAATTCTCTCGAGACGATAGCTGCATGACAGGTTCTTCCACCCGTGTTCGTCACAATGGCCGAAGCGATCTTCATAACAGGTTCCCAATCAGGACTGGTCGTTTCTGCAACCAGTACATCACCTACTTTAAAATCTTTCAGGTTGCTTGGATCAACGATCTTACATACCTTTCCTGCACCTATTTTCGTACCTACGGCCTGGCCTGTCAGTAAAACTTTACTCTGTTCCTTTAATCGGTACATTTCAAGCACTCGATCTTCTTTTCGGGACTCCACAGTTTCCGGGCGTGCCTGCACGATATAGATATGTCCATCCACACCGTCTTTTGCCCACTCCATATCCATCGGTTTCTGATATCCTGCCTGTTTCGAATAGTGTTCTTCGATCTTTATGGCATAATCAGCCAGAAGAAGTACATCTTCATCAGTGATACAAAACTTCTCTTTTTCTTCTTTAGGCGTGTCTATATTCTTCGTATACTCTACGGCAAGATTATCCTGATTGATTCCCTCTGAAAAGATCATTTTAAGTGCTTTACTTCCAAGTTTTCGTCTTAAAACAGCACGATATCCTTTTTTGAATGTCGGTTTATGAACATAAAAACTGTCAGGAGCGATACTCCCCTGGACAATGTTCTCACCTAAACCGTACGCTGCATTGATGAAAACAACATCTTTAAATCCTGTTTCTGAATCTATGGAAAACATGACCCCGCTCTCACCAATGTCACTTCTAACCATTTTCATCACAACGACACTGAGATACACTTTCATGTTATCAAATCCATGAACAAATTTATAATGTATGGAACGGTCTGTAAAATTTGAAGCCAGGCAGCGCTTATAGGCATCCAATAAGGCATCCAACCCCTGAATGTTCAGATAACTTTCATTTTGTCCCGCAAAGGATGCTTCTGGAGAGTCTTCAGCTGTTGCCGAGCTTCTCACCGCAAGACTTACATCGTCACCATATTCTTCTTTCAGTGCTTGATAGGCTTGATCTATCTGGTCGATCATCTCATCAGGTAGCGTACAGTTATTGATGATCTCCCGACAACGCTTTCCTCTTTCCTGTAACTGCGTAACATCATCGGGGTCAAGGTCATCCAGTAGTGTATGTAGTTTTCCCCATGCGTCATTACGCTCTAGCACAAAACGATAGGCATCCGCAGTAATCGCAAAACCATTAGGGATACGGATACCTTCCTGCGTAAGATTTTGATACATCTCACCCAGTGAAGCATTTTTACCACCAACCAGATCCACATCTTCTATACCAAGCTCATTAAACCATTTAATATACTGAGACATAAGCTATCCTTTTTTTTATTCTACTCTTAATGAACCATTCTGTCAACTTTAAGATGTCATAATAATGCAAATAAATAAACACCATTTATGCTATAATTATTTTATGCTAAGCCAATTAAAATCCCTGATCGTCAAACCATCACTCTATCATCACAGTTATTCCCATACCGTGTGTGATGATACTGTACCAGATAAATTTAGTGTGCTTTGCTGGAATGTGCATAAGAACAATGATACTTTTTCCTTCAGTAACTATATTGAAGAATTTTCCAAAAAGAAACCGGTTGACTTCTATTTGTTTCAGGAAGCTGATTTTAAACATGATACAGAACTCAATCTTCCAAGTCTCACATTCAGTGCTGCGGCAAATTTGGAAAAAGGTTCTACTTTTTATGGTGTCTTAACAGCAAGTAAGTGTAGAGCAGAGTACAGTAAGCCTTTCCTGTCACATGGTAAAGAGCTCATCTTCGGTCCACATAAAAGTCTGCTTTTGACCAAGCACGCTTTTGCAGACGGTTCTCCTTTATGGATCTTAAATCTTCATGCGATCAATTTTAGAGAAAACAGACACTACTACAGAGAGATAGACAACATGATTCAGATCATCGATGATTATGATGGTCCAATGATCATTGCCGGTGATTTCAACTCCTGGAATAAAAGGAGAATGAAATTCCTACACACCAAAATGAAAGACCTAAATTTTGATCCTGTACCATTTTCAACAAGTGACAGGGTGAAGTCTTTTATGCGAAATCATTTGGATTTTATTTTTTACAGGGGTATTGCACTGGTTGAACAGAGTATAGAAAGAAACCATAAGCTTTCTGATCACCATCCTTTGTTTGCAAGATTTAGCAAACACTTATAGCTGTATTGTGAAAATTGAAGCATAAGCATTATTCTTTCACTTCACTCTTCACTGCATTGAGTAAAACCTGATAGGTATTACGGTTAAAAAGATAGGGCTTGGCATTAAATAACGTGTCAAACATGATCTTCCAAAGTGTTGAAAAGTTCTCATCATCACGTACACTACAGAGCTTGGCTTGCATTTGATATTCAAGTTCACTGAGTGCCTTGGCATGATCTACATATGCCTTTAGTACATTATGGTCCACACCCACTTCTTTAAAATACGTTACCAGCTTGACCATACTTGCCTCTCTGTCTGTATAATCATCTTCATGTATAGGTAACACTATACCATCGTTTAAAAGTGTTTCTAAAAGCGTTGCATCCACATTGTAATGCTCAATAAACTCTTCTTTGGTAAAATGCTTCGCATCTGAAGGAATATCACTGAGTGTATTCATCAATGGCTGCAGCATGGTTGCTGAAGTGGATAGAGACTGATTTTGGTTCTGCAGAGCAAATCTGATCTGTTCATTACTGCTGCCTATCTCTTCTTGCATATATTTGATATACTGGATAAGTTCTATATGTTGATCATTGTAGCGATGCACATTTGATTTGATCTTATTTGCTTCTGGAAGTAAGCCTTCTCTAATGTAATACAAAATGGTTGACTTAGGTACACCTGTCTTTGCAACAAGTTCAGATATTTTATATTCCATTTCTTAGCCTTTTACGTTTAACTTTAATTTAAAGAATTATAGCATATAATTAAAAACGTTAAGTTAAACTTTACGTTTTAGACACTCATTACATTAAGGAAAGAAATGGCACACATACAATTACCCGAATTTGAAGACATGTCTCCTGAGATTCAAAAAAGAGCACAACCTATACTGGAGAAGACTGGACAACTGGGTGATATATTTAAACTCTTGGCTTTAGATGAAAAGATCTATTTTGCAACAGATGGAATGATCCAGAAATACCTGCTGGATGAGACAACTCTCTCTTATGATACCAAAGAATCCATTGCACTACTTATCTCTTTAGAAAACGGCTGTAAAATGTGTGTAGATGTCCACAAAGGCATTGCAAAAATGCTTGGTATGTCTGAAGATCGTATAGAAGAAGTGCTTCATGGAGTAGATGCCATGAATGTTCCAGAGAGTGAGAAAGCTTTATTGAACTTTTGTATCAAAGCCTCAGGAAAAGAAAACTATAAAATTCTTAAATCAGAAATAGATGCACTGAAAGCATATGGATACAGTGACTTACAGATCCTTGAAGCTGTTTCTATTACAGGCTATTTTAACTATATTAACACCCTTTCAAATGTATTTGGGTTAGGAGAGTCATGAAAAATGTATTCAGGCTTATAAAGAATTTTTTCATTGGAATATGGGATTTTATTTTTTATCTCATTGGTGCACCGTATGAAGAACAAGCAAAAAAATTAAAATGGGATGAGAAAGATGCTGCCTTTAGAGGTCCGGAAAATCCAAAAACAAAAACAATACATTACAGAGCCAATAAAGTGAGTAAACCTTCATGAAATTAAAAAAAATCCTTCTCTTGGTATTTTTTACCAATATCCTATTGAACGCATCAACAATATTTACGTTGTCGGGTGTCAAAAAAGTCTATTTGGTGGTGGAAATATCCGGTAAAACCATTCCAAAATCATATAAAAGTATGATCATGGATAGTCTACAGACAATGACCGATGATCTTAAGATCGACACCAAAGGTTATGACCCAAGATCCTTAGCTGTACTGGTCAATGAAACACCAATCAATGGAAGTACCATGATCAATATTCAACTGCTTATCGGAGAAGAGGTAAAACGTTTGGACAACTATGAGAAAACATTTGCCCTGACCTATCAGGATATGGGACATTTTGTATTGAAAGATGGTGATGACCCGGAAGATGCATTTGAAGATACCTTTGATACGATGCTTTTAAAGTTCTCGGAACAATATCTGGAAGAGAATAAAAAGATCTCAAAAGTAGTGATCAATGAAGAGAATTTTGCATCTGAAATGCATTATGAAACTAATTATGATGAAGCGGTCAAAAAGTCAAAAAAACTGCAAAAAAACATCATGCTTGTTCTGGTATCGAATTTCTGTCCCTGGTGTCGTAAATTTGAGCAAAGAGTCCTGCTTAAAAATGAGATCAATGAGATCGTACAAAAAAATTATATCCCTCTCATTCTCAATAAAGAGAAAGATCCGTTTCCAAAAGAATTTGATACAGGATTTACACCTATTATACATTTCATAGACCATCAAACGCAAAAAAGCTATAAAAATGTGATCGGTTACAACAATAAGGATGAATTTACCTACATACTAAGATCGGACAATGTAGCAAAATAAAATATGTGTACTTTAGTGATATCAGGCATTTTTATTCTATAATATACTTTAGAAACTGTAAAGGACCGATAGATGGGGATTATAAAAGCATATAAATTTACCGATGGTTTTGATTTTGATCTGATCAGGAAAGAAGTGGTTGGTACGTTTCGCGCAAAACTTTTAAAAGATGTGCTCATCATCGAAAAAGACAACGATCTCTGTTTTTTGTTTGAATATGGTGTGGTCATATTCTGGGATTTTGACGATGAAGAATACTTTCTGAAAACGATCAGTTCTTCGATCGGTGCGATCAAGATCTTAGAAGACTACAAGTATCACATTTCTCCGATCCAGCCTGTTAAAATTGAATTAGACACTATCTATATCGATTCTGATGATGAATTAAAAAAGCTTTCCATATCCTATGCCATTGAGCAATCTATCATGCTGGGAAGCTTTGAAGATTCCATAAAAAAAGCCCTGGAACTCACTGAGCATATTCCTTTGGATCTTGCTGAAAATGGTCGTGTCAATATGAGCAGACGGGAAATAGCCAAAGAGAGAGGCCGTCTTTTTATTACAAAATCGAACATCTATTTACATTTTGAACTTTTAGATACACCGGAGTTTTTCTGGGAGTATCCTGAACTGGATATTTATTATCAAAGTATGAGAAAGTATCTTGAACTTCAACCACGTATCGAAATTCTTAATAGAAAAATGAATGTAATGCAGGAGGTATTGGCCATTCTTGCAGATGAACAAAATCATAAACACAGTAGTACTTTAGAATGGATCATCATCATTTTGATTGCATTTGAAATTGTATTATTTATCTTAAATGATTTTAACTAATCATAGACATATCACATGGGTATCTATAATTTTTCAACCATTCCATCTCGATATAATCGATACACATCTAAATCATTGGCAATGAAAAGGCTGCCTTTGTAATACTCTTTTATCTCACTATAAAGCACTTCAACACTCTTAGTACTATTGTTGTTATATCTTGGATTGATATGAGATGCGATCAGATTTTTAACACGACTCTTTTGGACGGCATTACCAAGTTCTTTTGCGGTCGTATGCAAGACTTTTACCTGAAGATGATCATAATCCTCTTGTGTATATGTACACTCATGTACTAAAAGATCAATCTCTTCAAGATAACTGCCCAAAATATCCGGCTTACTGTTATCACCAGCGATAATCAACGATCTTCCTCTTATAGGTGAAAGCATGTACTCCTTAGGCTCTAGTTTTTTACCTTGAAATGTAATACTCTGACCTCTTTGCAGCTCACCATACAATGGCGAAGGTTCCAGGCCGATCGATCTCAATTTTTCTTCATTGAGTTTGTTGGTGATATCATTCTCTTTAATATAAAAAGCAAAACTTTCTATGGAGTGTTCAAGTGCTAAGATTTTCAATGAAAATTTATCAAAATGAATACGCTCTTCTGCTTTAAACTCTATGATGTTTAGTTCATATCCAAGATTTTCAAAGGAGACATCAATTACACACTCAAGAAATTTTTTGATACCTGTAGGGCCGTATACAGTAAGAGGTCTGAAAGCAGTATCAAGTTTTTTAGAGCTCAACAGCCCGGGAAGGCCATAGTAATGATCTCCGTGCATATGGGTAATGAAGATCGTATCAAGTTTCCCAATAGAAAGCCTGCTTCTAAGAATCCGATGTTGTGTTGCTTCACCACAATCAAATAGATACCACTTGTTGTCCTGTTCAAACTCTAATCCCACTGCAGAGACATTTCTCTCTTTGGTAGGTTTACCTGCACTGGTACCTAAAAATGTTAGTTGCAACATATCCTCCTTTATTCCATAGCCATCAATTTCTTTTTTTCCAGGCATGCCAGAGAGAGTGGACATCAGTATACTGTTTAGGAAGTATCATCGTTATGAGAATATTTTCTATCATTTCAATCACCAAAAAATAGACTGCTAAATGAAACAGAATATTATGACCAAATCCAAGTAGTATAACCACACCTATACTCATCATTACAGCTGAAAATTTTGTGATCCATGTATGATAACTTGCCAGCTTTCCAAATTTTATCAGTGAAAATACTGAAGGCAGTACATATATGATGATCGCCGCGATGATATAGTATATCTCCTTCTTGATAAGGTCCGGCCAAAGCCACCAGACTGCCAAAGGCGTAGATAGATAGGTTAAAATATCACCATAACTGTCCAGTCTTGCACCTAATTCACTTGTTTGGTCCAACACTCTTGCAATGATGCCGTCAAGTGCATCTGAAAGCAGCATCAGTCCAAAAAGAATATAAAAGAGATTTACCATTCCCAACCAGCCTGCAAGCAGTAAAAAAGGTGCTGCAATGATACGGAATAGACTTAATATATTAGGAATATTTCGTAACATGATAAAGCTCCTATTGATCATATGATACAGATATTCTTAGGGAAAGTGAATAATTGAACTGTGAGGTATGCAAACATGACATTAAATAGTTAATGAAGAGGAGACTACCTCTTCATCGTAAAGATTACTTTATTTTTATCTTCTTAGCCTCTTTTTTACTTCTCTCTACTTTCGGAATCACTACTTCCAGTACACCATCCTTGCAATTTGCTTCTATATTTTCAGCATCTGTGTTATCAGGCAGTGTAAAACTTCTTTGAAACTTACCATAAGAGCTCTCCTTCTTATAATAATCTTTCTCTTTCACCTCTTTTTTGGTTTTTCTCTCACCCGAAATCGTCAGAACATTGTCTTTGAGATCAACATGTATATCATCTTTTTTAACACCAGGAAGATCAACCTCTACATGATAGGCATAGTCTCCTTCTCTTGTATTCACAGATGGCGTAAAACCGGAAACATTTGAAAGTTCGCTACCGATTTCAGGCAATCTGAATGCACTTGCCATTCTCTCTTCTAAATCTCTAAAATCTCTCATAGGGTCAAATTTCGTTAATAACATTGTTGCTCCTTAGTGTATTAGATGTTGTTTAATTAGTATATAACTTTTTAATATGTTTGTCAATCAATAATTATCATTTAGACACTGTAATATGTTATACTTCTTTTAACCTGTCACTTTATTTTGTGAGGAGGAAAGTATGAAAGCTTTGATCATCAGTGCAGATCTTTTTGAAGACTCTGAGTTGAAAATACCCTATCAATCTCTTGGGGAACTAGGTATACATGTAGACATAGCCTCTACCAAAAAAGGTGCTATTATAGGAAAACATGGATTTAATGTCTATGCCACAATAACCCTCAATGAGGTAGATCCCAAGCAGTATGACATATTGATCCTTCCTGGAGGCAAAAGTCCCTCTTTGATACGTCAAGAAGAAAAGGCATTAGAAATAGCACGATACTTTTTTGACCATGATAAACTGGTTGCAGCTATCTGCCATGGTCCCCAGATACTCATTTCAGCTGGTGTCATGGAAGGAAGAGTTGCAACAGGCTATAAAAGCATTGCAAAAGAACTTGAAGATGCCGGTGCCATCTATAAAGATGAGAAAGTAGTCATCGATAGAAACCTGATCACTTCGAGGCAACCTTCGGACCTCAATGCGTTTATGCAAGCAATTAAAAAGTATTTATATCTTGCATCAAAAAAATAAAAAAACGGCCCACTCCCAAAAAGTCATCAAAGAACGGTTCACGCTGGAAAAAACGTTTTGCAAGAGACTCTTTGACAAAAAAGCGAAGTTCGGCTTTGGCGGCTTTGGTGAGGCAGTCTACTACCGTACCTACAGCAGGATCAAATCTGACGGTTCTCAGGAACATTGGGCAGATACTGTCATACGTGTGATCAATGGTGTGATGTCAGTACGCAAAGATCATTACCTTTCAAACGCTTTATTCTGGGATGAAGTAAAATGGCAAAAATATGCTCAAAAACTTGCGCTTTCCATCTTCAATATGAAGTGGCTTCCACCAGGAAGAGGTCTTTGGATCATGGGTACAGAGTATATTTATGAACGTGGAGGTGCGGCATTAAACAATTGTGGTGCCGTGGATACAACAAATCTTTCGCTCGCAGCAGAATGGACCATGGATATGCTCATGTGCGGGGTCGGTGTTGGTTTTAATACTGCATGGCAGGGAAAAAATGTTTCCATACCAGATAAAAATGCTCCAAGTACCTATACCATTCCGGACAGTAGAGAGGGGTGGGTAGAATCCGTCAAACTCTTGATAGAGAGCTACACAAAAAAAGCACCATGGTTTTCTTTTGATTACAGTCTGATACGTCCTGAGGGATCACCGATCCGTGGATTTGGTGGTACTGCATCCGGCCCTGCTCCATTAAAAGTGTTACATCAACGTATTGAAAACTCGCTAGACAATTATTGCCAGGATAAAATAGATAAGACACGCTGTGTGGCTGATGTGATGAATGCGATCGGTGTCTGTGTTGTGGCAGGGAATGTACGAAGAAGTGCGGAAATAGCACTGGGATCAATCGATGACATAAGTTTTCTAGAATTGAAGGATTATAGAAAAAACCCGGAACGTGCTGACATCGGATGGGTCTCAAACAATACGGTCGTACTCACTAAAACAGAGGATCTTGAAAAGCTTTCGGTGATCGCAGCACATATTCGAGAGAATGGGGAACCAGGTATCATGAACCAGATGAATGTTCAAAAATATGCACGTTACGGTGAGGAGTCCAAAGACTGTGCATCGCTGGCAAACCCCTGCTCCGAAATTGCTTTAGAGAGTTTTGAACTCTGTAATCTCTCTGAAGTCTTTCCATCACGATGTGTGAACGAAGATGATTTCTATCAAGCATTGGAGTATGCAACGTTTTACGCTTCAACAGTCTCGTTGCTTATGACACATCGCCCTGAAACCAATGCGGTCATTTCACGAAACCGTCGGATCGGTGTCAGTATTTCTGGTATTGCAGATATGCTTGATAGAGATGGTATAGCCGATTTGACCTCAAGACTGAAAAAAGGGTACAACCTTGTACGTTCTGTCAATCAGGCATTGGCAGAAGAAGCAGGTATTCCTGTATCCATCAGAGTGACAACAGTGAAACCATCTGGAACAATCAGCCAATTGGTCGGATGTAGTTCAGGGATGCACTTCCCGACATTTCAGTATGCCATACGCCGTATACGTGTAGCTAACACTTCACCTATCTGTCATATACTCAATGAGGCAGGGGTACCGTATGAAGAGGATCATTATAGTACCAATACAACTGTTTTCGAATTTCCTGTTGATCATGGAAAAACAAGAAATGCGACCCTCGTTTCAGCATGGGAGCAGTTTTCCATCTTAGCCATGTTACAGAGAGAATGGAGCGATAATATGGTGAGTTGTACGATCTATTTTGATCCAAACAGAGAGGGAGATCAGATCGATGATATGTTAAGAGAATTTGTACCACTAATCAAGTCGGTCTCTATGCTTCCGCATTCGTACAAAGGATCTTACAAACAAATGCCGTATGAGGGTATTACAAAAGAGCAATATGAAGCACGTCTTGAAAAGATGCCGTCTATTGACTGGAACACTTTTTCCAATAGCAAAACCATAAAATAGATATTTACAAATCCAACCTGTACTAAAAATTAAAAACTATCTCATGAACGATGCAATGGTCTCTTTATAATCAGGGTGTAGGTGTACAGTATTATGCCCTACATTGCTGAGTGTCACAGTTTCAACCTCTGTTTTATTAAAAGAGTGGATAAAATTCTGGGTATTCTCATAAGGGATAACCCTATCATTTCCCGCTGCTATGATCAGTGTATCTGTGGTGATATCAGCAGCTCTTCCGACCGAATCCAAACGTTCTTTGATGATGAGATCAATAGGGAAAAATCCATAAATTTTTTTACCTACATTGACTGCACTATCAAAAGGTGTCACAAGGATCAGCTTATCTATATTGCGTTTGGAAGCCAAGTATGTTGCTACAGCCCCTCCGATACTTCTACCCATAGTCGAAATTGTACTATGGAGTTTAATAAAATGATCGTAAACGGCTAATGCATCACTGTAGAGACCCCCTTCATATGGGGATCCACTACTCCCTCCATAACCACGGTAGTTGACGAGGTAAACTGTACGGTCGGCAAAAATGCTTCGAAAATCATCAATGTTATATGCAACGTTCTCAGCATTGCCTCCAAAGTAGATAAGCGCTTTCTCCTTACCTGGGTTAAGTGTCCATACCTTGATACGCACTTCACCTGTATCTAGTAGAGTATATGCTACATCCGGAACACTTACCTCAGTGCTCGGCAAGTAAATTATCTGGCGCTGAAAGACAAAAAGTAAAAAACACATTAGCACGTAAAAGATTCCCAATACAGCTATAAATGAAAGCATTTTTCTACCCTTTATTGTCTTCTCCATCATACTGTACCATCCCAATTGTATTCATGAATAGCAACCTTTGTTAAAGAACAAAATCAGCCATCAATAAACATTGCATCAGTTACTCTTTTACGATCCCCTTCATAAACTGCTGAAAATCAGATGGGAAAGGAAAGACCACTGTATTGGTCTTGTCATTGGATATATCACTCAAAGTCTGCAGATAGCGCAACTGTATACCATGAGGATTGTCACTAAGAATTTTAGCCGCTTCAACAAGGTTTTTACTTGCTTCAAGTTCTCCTTTGGCATTGATCACTTTCGCACGACGTTCCCGTTCTGCTTCAGCCTGTTTGGCAATGGCACGAACCATACTTTCATTAAGGTCTACATGCTTTATCTCAACATTGGAAATCTTGATACCCCAGGTGTCGGTCTGTTTATCAAGTATCTCTTGTATATCGTAGTTCAACTGTTCCCGTTCTGCAAGCATCTCATCAAGTTCATGTCGACCCAGGACAGAACGCAGAGTCGTCTGGGCAAGCTGACTGGTTGCAGCATAAAAATTCTCTACCTGTATGATCGCTTTTTCAGGATCAACTACTCGAAAGTAGACTACGGCATTGACATTCACAGAAACATTATCATGTGAAATGACATCCTGCTCTGGTACATCCAAAACAATGATACGCAGATCCACCCGTTCCATTCTCTGTATAAACGGTATCAATATGATCAGACCAGGGCCTTTCACACCGGTAAAGCGTCCAAGCGTAAAAATCACTCCACGCTCATACTCACGTAAAATCCGAATGGCAGCAGCCAAAAAAATGATCAATATCATCACGATATAGACAGTCGTCATTGGTAATATAGGTAACATAATTTACTCCTTTATTGGATTGACGTGGAGAACTAATCCTGATAGACTCTCCACACGCACTTTTTGACCGATATCCAGGTCACTGTCAGATTCAGCATACCATACTTCACCATGGCAGCGCACACGATATCCTTTTTCAGATGAGTCAAGGACTTCAGCAGTGGAACCTATCATCTCATCTACGCCGGTGACTATTTTGACAGACCTTGATTTAATAAGAAAACGTATCAAAAAGATGAAAAAAGCCAGACTTACCAAGGTAAAGGCAATAATAAGTGGAATGGAGACCCCGCTTCCCAGTGTATCGGTATCAAAAAGAAGCAGTGAACCAAAGGCAAAAGCAGCCACTCCGCCGATCCCCAATATACCAAACCCTACGATCAACACTTCTGCAACCATAAAAGCTATACCCAATAGTATCAGCAGTAATCCCGCATAATTAAAAGGAAGCATATTCAGTGCATACAAAGAGATCACACCCGATATGACACCTATCACGCCGGGGAATATGGCACCTGGATTGACCAATTCAAAAAAGATCCCGTATATGGCTATGAGTAAAAGCATATAGGCGATATTGGGGTCGGTGATGATCATTAAAAGTTGTGTTTTCCAGTCAGGTTCAAAGGGATGTATCAGAGCATTTTTTGTACTGAGTATGACCTCTTTTCCAGAGACTCTAAGGCGTGTTCCATCCAGTTTGTTCAAGAGTTCTATACTATTCTCAGCCATCATATCGATCACATGATAGCGAAGTGCATCTTTGGCAGAGATACTTTTAGCCTCTTTAACCGCCTCCATTGCCCATGTGATATTGCGATCATTAAGTTCAGCCAGACTTTTGATGTAGGCCATAGCATCATTGATGACCTTTTTCTCAAGTGATGAAGGTGCACTGGTATTTGCATCGGTCATTTTTGGTACAGGCATCAAACTGATCGGTGTTGCTGCACCAAGGTTGGTTCCGGGTGCCATGGCTGCAACATGAGATGCATAGAGAAGATAGGTTCCCGCACTTGCAGCCCGTGCACCTTTGGGAGAGACATAGGTGATCACTGGCAAGGTACTGTTCGTGATCTCCTGTATCATTTCCCTCATAGAAGTAGAAAGGCCTCCAGGTGTATCAAGTTCTATCAAGATCATCTGGGCATTGTCTTGCACTGCAGCTGCCATACCTTCTTTAAGATAGTTACTGCTTGCAGGCCCTACTGCACCCTTTATCTCTAATTTTATGACCGTAGAAGTGCTGGCGATAATCGGAAAAAATATGATAAGTAGTAAAAAAAATAAGCGCTTCATCGTATATACCTCTCATCAATATAAAGGACAACTAATACTTATACTAACAAATAAATAAAAGAAATGTCAATGTCTTTGTGCTAAAATATGTAAAAGGCAGTTATACAAAGCTGTAGAGTTCAAGAGGTTTGGATGCATTCCTTTATATTATACATGCATGGAGGTAGTATATGGAAAACTACATTTATAATTCTGACGTGGGGACATTTACGATCGTTCAGAAAGGTCTTTTACAGTACGAGCTTTGGATTGGTGAAGAACTGCTTGGTGAATATCAAACTGCAGAACAGGCTGCCGAAGATGTTGCCACATTTAATACAGACTATGTTGAATGGGATAGATTTAGAAATGAGCTTGAAAACTTCCCGACAAGCCTTGCAGAATGGACTGTTGTCTCCGAGGAAACACCTCGTAAGTAATGCAATATTCCCATCATTTTGCTAAAAACAGCAGCATAAAGTTCATCGCTGATTGCCATTTAGGTAAACTGGCAAAATATCTTCGACTTCTGGGTATTGACACCCTTTACTTTCCACATATAGAAGATGATGAGCTGCTGCGAATAGCAAACGATGAGGATCGTACGATTCTTACCAAAGATCGTTCTCTTTCAGAACGTAAAAAAGCTCCTGTATTTTTTTTAGAGGAGAAAGAGACTCAAGCACAATTAAAAACAGTGATAGACCACTATAAACTAAAAGTGCAACCTTCTCCTTTCAGCCGATGTATCGTCTGCAACACTCCACTACAGATAATTGAAAAAGAGAAGGTGCTGGATCGTCTGCCTGAAAAGGTCAAAAAGTATTTTGATTATTTTGAATACTGTCCTAGCTGTGACCGTATCTACTGGCGGGGTGACCATTACCGACATATGAAGGCCTATTTGGACCAGGTATTGGAATCTTAACCAATAAAGGATGATGATGTTAAAACAGCTATTATGGTTGACCATATGGGGTGTTGTCTTTGGATATATGGAGGCGGCTGTGGTTATTTATCTACGTGATATCTATTATCCTGAAGGTTTTTCATTTCCTTTGGTCATAATAGAGGATCGTATTCTGTTGACCGAACTGCTTCGTGAAGCAGCAACACTGCTCTTGATCTGGGCGACCGTATCTCTGGCATACAAAAGAGTACAAAGCCGGTTCGCAGCTTTTTTCCTACTCTTTGGACTGTGGGATATTTTCTACTATATTTTTTTAAAACTGCTTCTTGATTGGCCTGAAAGTCTGAACACATGGGATATACTCTTTCTTATCCCTGCACCTTGGGTTGGACCCGTCTGGGCACCTCTACTAGTATCCATAGGGTTCATCTATGCTGGCACGACCCTACTGTTTTATCATCAGAAAAAACGATTTTTTCATTTTGACAGAAGCTTTATCCTAATTGGGATCTTTTCAGCACTTCTCATTATCCTCTCTTTTATGATACCCGTTTCATCCATACTTGATCAGAATATACCTACAGACTTTCCATGGATACTTTTTCTCACAGGATTTTTGATAGGTACAGGTGTTTTTCTTTACACGGTTTACCGATCTGATCATGCAGATACGAAATGATAAAAACATTCGTTTTGATAGATTCAGATCTCTTCATACTCCAGTTCAAAGTGATATTCTGAAAAATTCCTCTCAAGCATCTGTTCAATCTTTTCACGGTATTGTGTGGCTTTAAGCGCATTTGGAGAGAGAAAAACAAAAGCGATATCAGCCTCTTTGGCATACTCACCACTGATATCCATCACAGAAACATTAAATGCTTTCAGCTTCTCTTTCATACTGTTTGTAACACTTCTGCGCCCTTTGAGTGATTGGACATAAGGCAGTTCTAGATGGAGTATACAGCTACAGATAATCATAAGTTACTCATATCTTTTTTTGTCTGCTCTTATTGGCAAAAAGTTTCAACTTCTCTTCTACAAGATAATTGATACTCTCTTTTGGGAAATGACCGTTCGCATCTTTTGTTCCGCTTTTTTTACCTGTAAGTATCTCCAAGCCTTCATTCACACTCTTAATCGCATAGATTTTGAATCTATTCTCTTTTACAGCTTCTAACACTTCTTCTTTCAACATCAGATGTTTGACATTGGATGCAGGTATAATGATCCCATGGTGTTTTTTGCTCTTAACCAAGTTGCAGACATCAAAAAAGCCTTCGATTTTTTCATTGATCCCTCCGACTGCCTGAACCTGACCGTTTTGATTGACTGAACCGGTCACTGCAATAGACTGATCAAGCGCTACTTCGCTCAATGAAGAGAGTAAAGCAAAGAGCTCTGCACATGATGCACTGTCACCGTCAATTTTTCCGTATGATTGTTCGAAAACCAGGGTTGCGGTCATTGTTAACGGGAAATCTTTTGCATAGGTAGTAGCCAAATAGGCTGATAGTATCATGATCCCCTTGTCATGGGTCGGACCGCTGAGCTTTGCTTCTCTTTCTATATTGATCACACCGCCTTTACCCAGTCGTGTCAATGCTGTGATCTTTGAAGGATGACCGAAGGAGAAGTTACCAAGATCAAGTACAGCAACCCCATTGATCTGACCTATAGAAGACCCTTCTGTCTCTATCAGTATAGTGCCTCTCTGGATCGCTTCATACATCTTATCTTTGATCCTGTCTGATCTTTCTATCTTTTCCCTAATGGCTTGATCTATCTGAGCTTTTGAAATATGATCCATATCTTCTTGTGAAGCGATAAAGTCAGCTTCATGTAACAGATCGCTCAAACCTCCAAGATGTGTGGTAAGCTTTTGGCTGTCCTCTGCCATACGAGAACTGTATTCGATCACCTTACCGACCGCCTCTTTATCCAATGGCAAAAGGCCGTTATCTTTTGCGATCATGCCTATCATTCTCGCATAAAGCTGAATATTTTCATCATTCCTGACTGTTTCATTTTCAAAATCGGCATTGATCTTAAAGAGTTCCCTGAACTCAGGATCATAATTATATAAGAGATAGTAAAGAAATCTGTCGCCTATAAGTACGATCTTGATATCCAGTTCAATGGTCTCAGGTTCCAAAGAAAGTGTACTGATCAAGCTTAATGAACGTGCAAGCGGTTCTATACGGATCTCAGAAGATCTCAGCATCCTTTTAAGTCCTTCCCAGACAAAAGGCTGCATTAAAACCTTTGAAGCATCCAATATTAGATATCCTCCATTTGCTTTATGCAATGCTCCGGCTTTGATTAGATTGAAATCGGTCAAAAGTGTCCCCATTTGGGCAATATGTTCGATCTCACCAAACAGATTTGTATAGGTTGGATTATCTTCATAAATAATAGGAGCACCCTCTTGATCTTTATGTGCTACGATGACATTGATATGGTATCGGTTAAATATACCGCTTTGTTTAGCATAGTTCGCTCCCATCATTGCAAGACTGTTTTGCGCAGAAATTAAAAAATCCTGTGAATTATCTATAATGTCTTCTTCCACACTCTCTAAATAGGATACGACTTTTTCATAATCCTGATACTTTTTTTTTAATTCGTTGATACTTGTGTCTACAGCTTTTTTAGTCATTTTTCTTTCAAGTTCCCGGATCTCTTTTTGCTGTATTTTACTTTCGATCACAATATCTTGAACTATATTCTCCAGTTCATTCCTGAATTTGAGTATTTTCTCCTGTATCTGGTCTTTATCTTGCGTACTTAATGCTTGATACTCTTCTTTTGCAAGTACTTTTCCATCATGGCTCATAGGTGCTAATGTATAGCCTGCAGTCGTATAATTGATAAAGATATTTTCCTCTTTGGCTCTTCTTTTCACTTCCCTTAGGGATTTCTCTTTCGCATCGGTCAGCTTATCTATAATGGCCTGTTTTTGTATACGATACTCTTCACTTTCAAAGAGTGAGGGGATGACCGTTTGTAACTCTTCTATCAGCTCTTCCATGTCTTTTTTAAGCTGTACGCCCATAGATGATTCAAGCTTGAGATAGATCGGTTTTCTAGAGTCTTCAAAATTATTGACATAACACCAGTCACCCGGTTTCTTTTCATCTTTTGCCTGGCTCTGTATAAACTTTTCTACTACTGTATGTTTACCGCTGCCAACCCTTCCCATGGCATAAAGGTTGTATCCCTCTTTCTTGATACCTATACCAAAACTGATCGCTTTGAGTGCTCTGTCCTGTCCTATGATCTCATTAGGATCTTTCAGTTCCGCAGTCGTATTAAAATCAAATAATGCCAAGTCACAATGGTTATAAAGTTTATCGGTCGCAAGTGGTTTTATCATAGTCTCTCTCCGTATTCAGGACAATGGTAGATCATATCTTTTAACATCTTATATTCCATTTCATGTGCATTGGCTACAGCTTCGTCAGTCACAAATCCACCTGCAACATTGACACCGCTGTAGATTGCTTCATCTTTTAAACATGCAGTCTTCCACCCCATATCTGCGATCTTCTTTACATATGGTATCGTTGCATTTGCCAATGCCTGTGTAGCAGTGAGGGGGTAATCCCCCGGTATATTGGCAACACAATAGTGCAGCACACCATCCACTTCAAAAACAGGGTCATCATGTGTCGTAGGTCTGGATGTCTCTATACATCCTCCCTGATCAATAGCAACATCAACCAATACCGTTCCCTTCTTACAGTAGGATAGCATCTTCCTTGTAATGAGTTGTGGTGCTTTTTCACCAGTGACATAGACTGCACCGATAACAATATCCACTGTAGGTAAGATCTTTTCCATATTATAGGCATTGGAGTAAAGGGTTGAGACATTTGCTTCCATAGACTCTTCAATGGATTTCATACTCTGTGGATTTCTTCCCATCACTATGACATCCGCACCCATTCCTGAAGCAATTTTAGCCGCGTTTTTAGCTACACTCCCGCTGCCGATGATCAGGACTCTAGAGGGAAGTATACCGGTTGAACCGCTTATCAATACACCCATACCATTATTATGCATTGCAAGAAAATAGCTTGCAACCATGGGGGCCACTCTACCCGCTATCTCACTCATAGGTTCAAGTAAAGGCAGCCTTCTACCTTCTTGTACTGTTTCAAAGCCTATTGCCGTCACTTTTTTTTCAAGAAGTATCTCTGTCAACTTTTTATTGGGAGCAAGATGTAGATAGGTAAAGAGTATTTGTCCAGGTTTTAAAAGTTCATACTCCTCTGGCTGAGGCTCTTTTACTTTTACGATCATTTCACAGATCTCAAATATCTCTTTAGGGTCATCAAGAATCACAGCACCAGCTTGCTTATACTCCTCATTGGAAAACCCGCTTTTTTCTCCAGCGTCCTTTTGGATATAGACTTTATGTCTACCCTCTACAAGCAATCTCACACCAGAAGGGATCATTCCTACCCTATATTCCTTGATCTTTATCTCTTTTGGAATACCAATTTTCACCTGAAAATCTCCCTTTTCTCTAAAGTAAATTCACTTAAGCTTGACATGAGACAGAATAAACAATCATCATTGTTTATAACACAACCCTTTAATTTTCTACTAAACCTTGGTTCTGGCAATAGGGTTGACTCTTAATCGCTCCTCAGGTATCGGTTTTGCACTTTCTTCACAAATGCCGTAGCTTCCATTTTTTATTTTTGCAAGTGCATGTAGCGTCTCTTTTCGCTCATTTTCCTGCTGCTCTAAAATCGTGTTGTCTTTACTACTGAGACTTTGAAGTGAGGCCAGATCTTCCATATCATTGATCCCATCGTCACTTCCTACACTTTCAAGCTCTGATCGAAGCTGTTCAATATTACTTTCTATATGTGCTAATTTTTCTTTTAATATTTTCTCAAATTCATTCAAGTCCAGATCATCTCTCATTTTCATACTCTACTCCTTTGTTTAAGTAACTAGTTATCATAGTATGGTTCTACGGTACATAGACCAAGACATCTTTTGATGTTTCTCTTAAAATATAATTTGCCACACTTCCCAACAATGCATTCACCCCTACTGTACCGCGAGATCCGACAACCACAAGGTCATATTGACCCTCCTTGATATAATTGACCAGTGTCTCTTTCGTATAGAGTTCACCATCGATCACTTTACCTTTTTTGACAGATACCTCTTGCATAAAATTTTTTAAATCGCTTTTGGCACAAGATTTTGCGACATCATTATATTGCGATAGATCACGACCCACTACAGCATAGGGTCCTTCCATATAAATGGTATCAAAAGCATTGACTACATTGATCTTTGCACTTGGAAAAATATCTTTTGCAAATAAAATACTTTGCTTTGATTGCATACCAAAGTCTGTTGGTGCTATGATGTTTTTATATGGGTTTTTTGCACTATTTTTAACGATCAGGACAGGTAAATGACTTAAGTGAGCTACTTTTTGTGCTGTCGTACCCAAGAAACCTTTTTTCCCTTTTGCCTTACTGTGTGCACCGATGATGATCATATCAATTTGATTTAATTTTGATTCATAGAGTATGACATCCTGGGGATTACCCTCTTTTACAAAGACAAAACAGTTGACTTTAAACTCACGGTTCAACGGCTTGATCTTTTTTTCTATCTTTTGAGCGATGCTCTGATGATCTATGACAACATCTTTACCACCGAAATAACTAGGTACACCAAGCCAAGGTGTCTGTACAGCATGAACGATAAACAGATCAGCTTTATGTTCATTGGCTACACTTAATGCTCTTTTTAAAACATTATTTGATTTCTCAGTGACATCCAATCCTACTAATATTCTTTTTAATTCTTTCATGATTACCCCTCTTTCAGAAATTTTAACACATAGATACTATGTAGCTATTTATATTCTACTATTAAAAAACTTAATAGTGCGACTTAAATGTATTAATGAAATTGTTAAAATAAAGAGTGTAAAATAGATTATATGTGAACTAACCATGTACTATATCTTTAGTTACAAAAAGAGGTGGAACATCCATTTTCATACCAAAACGATCGAACAGACATTTTCACTATTAGATTCAGATCATTCCGGTTTGACAGAAGAGTCAGTGTATGCACGTCAAGAGAAATATGGCCTCAATATTCTGCCATCAGAACCGGAAATGTCATTTTTAGAACATTTTCTTCAACAGTTTAAAAGTCCTATCATCTATGTGCTACTTATAGCGTCATTCATGGCACTCATCATCCAAGAGTACACAGATGCAGGATTTATTCTGCTTGTCTTACTTCTGAATGCAGTGATAGGGACCTATCAAGAGTATTCTGCATCGCAAAAAGCAAAACTGCTGCAAAACCTTATCAAAACCAATGTCATGGTCCTGAGAGACGGTGAGCTACAGGAAGTGGACAGTCGTCAAATTGTGACAGGGGACATACTGATCTTTGAACCCGGTACGAAAGTGAGTGCCGATGTGAGGATTGTTGAAGCCAACAACCTGATGGTTGATGAGTCATTGCTTACAGGAGAGTCCATTGATGTGCATAAAGATGCGCTCTTTGTCAGTGCGAACGAAGATCTTCTCATCTCTGAGCGCAAAAATATGCTCTTTGCAGGTACCTATATCTCCAGTGGTAGAGGTTTAGGTATCGTAACAGCTATAGGTAAAGAGACAGAAGCCGGTAAGATAGCACAGTTACTGAGTAAAAAAAGCATAGCCAAGATACCTTTGGTTGAAAAAATGGAAAAGCTCTCTTTTACTATTTCCATTGCCATTGCAATAATGGTCATCATACTTTTTACAGTAGGTGTGCTCAAAGATATGGAGTTTTATGGACTTTTCCTTTTTGCTGTTGCACTTGCTGTCTCTACCATCCCTGAAGGTCTGCCTGTAGCTATTACGGTTGCCCTGACATCCGCTTCTTTGTCCATGTCCAGAAAAAATGTCATTATACGGAAATTGGCTGCCATTGAAGGGCTGGGTGCCTGTACACTGATAGCCAGCGACAAAACAGGTACACTCACACAGAACAGACTCAGTGTAGAGTATTTTATCTCACCGCATATGGTGTATGATACAGATTCACTGGATGATGTACATGATATGGTCTACCTGGCTTCCGTATTGTGCAATGAAATGCATTATAAGGAGTCTGAAGAAGGCGGTGTGGATTTTTATGGGGACCAGGTAGATATTGCCCTGGCGCAGTTTGCTGCAAATGCTGACGAATCCTATATCACCAGTTCTAGATCCTATAGAAAGATAGATGAGATACCTTATGAGCCTATCAACCGTTTTTCTGCAGTGATGATGGAATTGGATGAGTTGATATTCCAGTTCAGCAAAGGTTCACCAGAAACGGTACTGGAACACTGCAATGTGACCCAGGAAGAGAAAATAGAGATACTCAATGAAGTGGATGCCTGGGCACTCAAAGGCTACAGAACCATTGCACTTGCCTATAAAGAGTCTTCTGATGAGTCTGTTATCAATCTTAGAAACTTTACCTATCTTGGCTTTGTGGCTATCATTGATCCTGTCAGAGAAGAGAGCCCCGAAGCGATCAACAAAGCGCAGGAGGCAGGTATCAAAGTGGTCATGATCACCGGAGATCATCCCAATACAGCATTTTCTATTGCACAGGAGCTTGGCATTGCCTCATCACGTGAGGAGGTAATGAGTGAAAAAGAGCTTCTGGCATGGGAAGATGGCGGTGCTGTGGCAGAGGCACTGAAAGACAAATCAGTGTTTTCCCGTGTGACACCTGCACAAAAGATGATGATTGTCATGGCCTATCAGTCCCTTGGACATTATGTTGCCGTTACCGGTGACGGTGTCAATGATGCCCCTGCGCTAAGACATGCCAATATCGGTGTTGCCATGGGCAAAAGCGGTACAGATATAGCCAAGGCAACCAGTGATATTATTCTAACAGACGATAACTTCACCTCGATTGTCAATGGTATTGAGGAAGGAAGACGCGCACATGATAACATCAGAAAAGTGGTGTATCTACTGATATCGACCGGTTTTGCAGAGTTGGTTCTGGTCATGCTCTCTTTTCTCACAGGACTTCCTCTACCACTGTTGCCTGTTCAACTTTTATGGCTTAACCTAGTCACCAATGGTATCGAAGATGTGATGCTAGGACTGGAAAAAGCAGAACCCGGACTCCTGCAAAGAAAACCGAGATCACCCAAAGAACCGATATTTAACCGGCTTATGCTTAGACGTATCTTCATTGGTGGCCTCTATATAGGTGTTACCTCTTTCGTACTTTTTTATATTTTATTGAAAAACGGAGAGAGTGAGGAGAGTGCAAGAAACATTATACTGCTTCTCATGGTACTCTTTGAGAATGTACATGTTTTTAATGCCAGAACAGAAACCAATTATCTGCACAAGGTCGGCTATAGAAGCAGTATGTTTTTAATCTTTTGGGTCATCTTTACGCAGCTATTGCATATTGCATGTTTGTATATCCCTTTTATGCAAAACGTACTCTCTACACAACCAGTCTCGTTTAACATGTGGTTGGAACTTGCTATGATCGCTTTGGGATTGGTTGCTGTTATGGAGGCAGATAAATGGGTGATGTCAAAAAGGCGATCTGTCTGATTCATTGATACTATTTTACTCTTCAATGCTTCCTTTTTTTCCAGAGGTACTCACCCCATTTTCGTATTTCTATCATTCCAAATACCCACAATGCCATGATACCGATGATCGTTAATGAACCACTGTTAAGTGGCAGAGTATGGAAGAGATCAGAAAGTAGATAAATGGCACATAACTGCAGGGCTACTCCTATACCTATCCCATAAAAAATATAAGGATTGATCTGCAATGATGTTTTAATATTTTTTAAAAAAGGTTCATGTTCTTTGAGTGACTGAATACCATTCACCCATGTAGCAATGATAAAAGCTGTGAACAATGTGGAGATAGCGCTCTCCTTAGTATAGTGTTCCAACATCCAAGCATATAAAAAAAGTGCTCCTATACTAATCACTATAACGACATAAAATACACGTAAAAGCTGAACTTTATCCAAAAACTGTTCATGTAATTTACTGGGTGCTCGTTTCATCACATCTTCTTCATCTTTTAAAAATGGAAATGTTTTATCCAAAGCACTGTTGGCAACGAGATTGATCCATAAAATCTGTATAGGATAGAGCGGTAGCGGCAATGCCATTAAAATAGCCCCGGTGATGAGGATCACTTCATCCAGACTGGTAGTGAGCAGAAAATAGATCGTTTTTCGGATATTGTTTGCTATGGAACGCCCTTGCTTGATCGCTTCAACAATGACAGAAAGATTGTTGTCTGCAAGCACCATATTGGCAGTAGATTTTGCTGCATCCGTTCCCTCCCCCATAGCGATGCCAAGATCAGCTGCTTTGAGTGCAGGGACATCATTGACCCCATCTCCTGTCACGGCAACGATCTCGCCATTTTTTTGCAGTGCCTTTACGATACGGTACTTATGTTCAGGGAGTACCCTTGCCCATACAGTGACCTTTGGCAGGATCTTTGTAAGTTCTTCATCATCCATCTCATTAAGTTCTTTGCCCGTAACGACCAGATCTCCCTCTTTGTAGATATTCACAGATCTAGCAACAGCTGTCGCAGTCAGGGCATTATCCCCCGTGACCATCATCACTTTTACGCCCGCTTTTTGTGCCTTATTCACCGCTTCCAGAACCCCTTCTTTGGGAGGATCAATGAATCCTACAAGTCCAACGATATCAATTTCCCATTTTTCTATCTCATCTGTTGTATGTTCGCCCATACCCAAAGCTATCACTCTCAATCCATGGGAAGCCAGTCTGTCATGCTCTTTTTGGAGTGTTTCAAGAGTATCCAGGTTTGTGGCAAACTGTTTTAAGGATTCAAAGGCACCTTTGACAAAGATCTTATGCTCTTTTTCCATCATATTTGAACTTGCCATCAGCCGATGCTTCGTGTCGAAAGGATAGAGATTGACACGCGGATATTTATCACGTATATCCTTATAGGACTCCCCTACCCATAATGCAAGGGCCGTGTCAACGGGATCACCCTTACCTTCTATGGATTCGTTCGCAAGGGATGAAACGGTATGTGAAAAAGTATCATGAAGCAAAAAGACCTCTTCTACTTTAAGATTTCCCTGTGTGATGGTACCAGTTTTATCCGAAGCGATGACAGTTGTGCTGCCTAACGTTTCAACCGAAGGCAAATGACGTATGTAGGCTTTTCTTAGACTTAGCGTCATGGCTCCTATGGTGAGTACCAGTGTGATCACAATCGGCAGTCCTTCAGGTACAGAGGCGACCAGCAAAGCAATGACCAGATAAATGATCTCAACAATCTCTTTACCTTCAAAAAATGTGAGAAGCCCCGTGATAGAGATCAGGATCATAACGACGAACATATGCTTTTTAATGAACGCCTCCAGTGCTTTGCTCAAAGGCGTATCCCGCGATTCTTCTTCAGCTTTGGATGAAATAGATGCCAAGTAGGTTTCCTGTCCAGTGAAAACCACATAACCCTCTGCATTCCCTTTGGTTACCGTGGTTCCGGAGAGAGCCATATTGTCCATTTCATAGGGAAGTGTGTCTCTGGGCAATGTAAGTTTCGCATCTTTATCCACAGGTAGAGATTCTCCTGTCAGTATTGACTCATCAATGACAAATCCATTGGTTTCAAAAAGACGTATATCTGCAGGTACAATATCACCTTCAGACAAAAGAATGACATCACCTGGTACCAGTTCAGATGAAGGTATAATACGTACCTGATGATCACGTTTGACCTTTGTTTTGCTCTCTGTAAGTTTTTTAAGTGCCTGAATGGAACCAAGCGCTTTAAGTTCCTGCCAAAATCCTATGAAAGAATTGAACAGAAGTATGATCAGTATCAGTATACCTTCATGTATATTTTCCAAAAAGAGAGAAAGCAGTGCCGCAGCCAGCAGTACATAGACCAAAGGGCTTTTGAACTGAGAAAGAAAGAGTATGAAGATATTATGCTTTTTTTCCTTGATCTCATTCAAACCATAAATGGAAAGATTCTTTTGTGCACTGTCACTGCTTAATCCCTCTTTGGATATTTCCATTTTTTCGGCTAAGGAGTCAATCGTTTCAAAATGGGGATACTCTGGAATAATCATTGTGTTTCCTGTATTTCATCTCTATTAGTGTAACATATTTTATTTGTTATAATTATCTAAGAAAGTTACTGTAAACTATAGCATATGCTTAACGGAGAGATACTATGAGAATCGTGATCATAGGCGGTGGGATCGCTGCAGCTTACATGGCCAACTCGATTTTAGAGAAGGCGCCCAAGTATGAAATATTGATCGTATCAAAAGAATCAAATCCTCCCTATGATCGAATCCATCTATGCTCCCTGATCAATGGTATTTCGGATATTAAAGACATCGCCTTGCCTCTTCCTCCTGGTGTCCAACTTGAACTTGATTCTGAAGTCATCCAAATAGACAAAGAAGCCAAACGGATCTACACAAAGAATTCGAGTTTCAGCTATGATATTCTCATCATCGCAACCGGTTCTGATCCCAGAACCCTCTTTGATATTGAGGGTATAAAAAATGCCAGGACCTTTAGAAGTGCTGCTGACAGTGAATGTATAGCTGAATGCAGCAAGGGCAAAAATGTGGTCATGATGGGTGTAGGTCCTATTGGGCTGGAGCTTCTAGACACACTTTGCGGATTGGAGGGGCCTGAAAAGATCTATCTTGTCTCACGCGGTATGCACCTTTATGATAAAGCACTCACTCCTGTTGCTGTAGAGATGATGAAGAAGATCTATGAAGAGAGTGACTCCCGTGTTCAGATATTGCTTGAAGAAGAGATCATCGATAAAAAGATCGAAGGCGATGAGATCACACAGGTAATTATGAAATCACACACTATAGATAATCCTTTTGTTATTTTTGGAGTGGGGATCACACCGAGTACTGAGTGTGCGAAAGGGACCCTTGATATAGACAAAGGCATCCTTGTGGATGAACATATGCGTACCTCAGATCCACACATATATGCCGTTGGCGAAGTCGCACAGATGCCGGATGGTTATATCGCAGGAAGGGTCAGAGAGTGTACCCTTCAGGCAGATGCCGCTATAGATTCTATATTTGAGATCGAAGGTGAGGGATTTAAAGAGTTTGTGACGGTTGACGGACTCAAAGTTGGTTCTTTTTTGCTTGCAGATGTCACCTCGACACTGTATGATCCCAAAGATAAAGATAATGAAGATATTGTGATTTCATCAAAGCAGGAAGAACGTATCGATCAGTATATTATGAATAAGGATAAGCTGGTCCGTTTTATTGGCATCAATACGAACGTTGATGTGATAGAGTTGAAAAGAATGATGGAAGAGGATAAAAAGATCGATACCTCTTCTTTTTATTCCAATCGTCTTGTCAGTAAGCGCGGTAGACTAATCTGTAGCTGTGTAGGAAGCTATAAGAACGACCTTGTCGATATCATCAAGACAAACTGTGTTGAGAATTTTGCAGAACTAAAGTCCTTTAGTGAAGCTGGACGGGTCTGCGGACGTTGCAAGAAAGATGTGGAACAGTTGATCATAGATACTCCGGTAGATCCCGAAGAGGCACAACGTATCAAAGCTGAACGAGAAGAAAGGAAAAAGGCAGAAGAACTGAAAAAAGTCCAGCGTCGTATTGACAAATATAATGCCTTACATCCAAAGAACCAGATAGAGGGTGAGAACCTTCAAGAAGCAATAAAAGCCTTTGATCTGAAAAAGGAATACAATAGCTGGGTCTCCATGATCACTGCAAATATGCGTCTAGGACCAGAATATGAAGAGCTGGTCGGCCAAGGTCTTGAACAATTGAACAAGATACCGATCATCTGGCTGGAACTGGCTGACTGTACGGGAAACTCAGAAGGCTTTATCAAATCCGCTCACCCCAAGGTAGAAGACCTTATTTTGAAATATATCTCTTTGGATTATCATGAGCTTCTTATGGCGGCATCTGGAGATCGGTCAGAATCGGTACTCCAGAGTATTATTGAAAATGATGCAGGCAGATATATCCTGATGGTAGAGGGCGCTGTTCCTTTGGGGATGGAAGGAAAATTTCTGAGGATCGGACCAAAGGGTGAGACAGGACATGACTTGCTCAAGCGTGTTGCACAAAACGCAGCAGCCGTACTTGCTGTAGGCTCATGTGCATTTGACGGTGGTGTTGTAGCGGCAAAGCCCAATCCGACCGGTGCGGTAGGTGTTGCGGAAGCCTTGGGAAGGGATGACATCATCAATCTTCCGGGCTGTCCGGTCAATCCGATCAATATTGTAGGGACTTTGCTGCACTACATTATGTTCGGTGAACTTCCGAAGCTTGACGAGAAAAACCGTCCTGAGTGGGCCTATGGTTTCAGGATCCATGACAATTGTGAAAGACGCGGCCATTATGAGCTGGGTGAATTTGTTGAGGAGTGGGGTGATGAAGGAGCAAAAAAAGGCTGGTGTCTCTTCAAAATGGGATGCAAGGGCCCTTATGCCCATCTGAACTGCTCTTTGGTAAAGTTCAATGAAGGAACAAGCTGGCCGGTGCAGGCAGGACACGGATGTTTCGGCTGTGGACTTGGAAAGATCGCATTTGACCATTTGGCAAACCACAGAGAAGTGGACGATGAGACAAAAAAACTCTTAGAAGATGCAGGAGCCAACGATGGCTAGTCGTAAAATTGTGATAGATCCCATTACAAGGATCGAAGGGCATTTGCGTATCGAGGTCGAAGTCGATGAGAACAATGTGGTCACTGAAGCATGGGCTTCGGGACAGTTGTTCCGCGGTATAGAGATGATCTTGAAAGGACGTGATCCACGCGATGTCGGACTGATCGCTCAGCGTATTTGCGGGGTCTGTACCAATGTGCATTACCGCGCTTCCATCAGTGCGGTAGAAGATGCGTACAATATCGCCTTGCCGAAAAATGCAGAGATCATTAGAGATTTGGTGACACTGGCACTTTTTGTTCAAGATCATATTGTTCATTATTACCATCTGCATTCTCTTGATTATGTGGATGTGGTATCCGCCCTTGAAGCTAACCCAGAAAAAGCATCACAGGTCGCAAAAGCATACCATGAGCACCCCTATCTAAGTTCAGCTGAACATTTGAAAAGTGTGCAGGAAAAGTTAGATTCATTTGTCAAAGCAGGACGGCTCGGTCTATTTGCCAACGGTTACTGGGGTCATTCATCCTATAAGTTCACACCGGAAGAGAACCTGGTACATATGAGCCATTATCTCGAAGCTTTGAACATCCAGCGTGAGATGAGTAAGGCTATTGCAATCTTTGCAGGCAAGACACCGCATCCTCAAAACCTAGTGGTTGGCGGAGTAACAAGCGTGGCAGACATGCTGAACCCTCAACGGCTGAATGACTTTATGTTTATCCTCAAAGAAACACGTGACTTTATCGAGCGTGCTTATATTCCTGATATCAAAATGGCAGTAAAGGCTTATAAACATGAGATAAAATCCGGTTTTGGAAGAGGAAGCGGTAATTTTATGGCGGTCGGTGGTTACAGTTTCGGAAAGTCAGAACAGCTGTTTGAAGGTGGAGTGATCTATGCGCATGATTTTAAGACCATAGACGATTTCGATGAAGCATACATCACTGAAGAAGCCTCACGTTCTTGGTACGAACAAGATGCACCCCTATCGCCGTATGATGGAGAGACCACACCTTTTTATACGGACCTGAATGATGATGGAAGCCTAAAAACAGAGGGTAAATACAGCTGGGTCAAAGCGCCTCGCTATAAAGGCAGACCGATGGAAGTTGGACCTGTTGCACGTATGATTATGGGCTACAGCAAAGGATCTAAGACCATAAAACCTTACATGCAGAACTTTATGGATGCAACAGGTCTCGAGCTTGTAGATTTTTCTACAACATTGGGACGCAATGCGGCGCGTGCTGTAGAGTCTCAGGTCTGTTGTGACCATATCTTTGATTTTTGCAGCGAGCTTATCGAAAATATCAAATACTATGATGAAGAGACGTGGACAAAGTATGTCTTCGAAGCACTCCCTTCAGAGTCAAAAGGGCATGGGATCTTTGAAGTCCCTCGCGGAGTACTGTCACATTTTGTCTGTATAGAAGATGCCAAGATATCCAATTATCAGGCCGTTGTTCCGACCACATGGAACGCTTCACCCAAGGATGCCTCAGGTATCCGAGGGCCTTATGAAGAGTCACTTATCGGTATCACACTTGCCGATCCCTCCAATCCGTTGGAAGTGTTGCGGGTAGTGCATTCCTTTGATCCCTGTCTGGCATGTGCAGTGCATGTCATGGATATAAAAGGCAATGACATCGGTCAATATAAGATCAATGCCTCTTGTACTATTTAAACGTGTGTAGCTACGCTTTTAAAGTACTAAACCAATCCAGTTCATCCAATGCTTCCCATGGATACTCTGCATAGCCTATCTGGCCTTTTGCCGCGATATCGGCATATAAAAATCGTTCTTGACCTGGACGATCCAGACCAAATTTCTGGGTGATCCATCTAGGCGTCAGCGTAAATTTCTCTGCGATGATCTGAGAGAGTTCTTCGTCTTTGAGCTCCGTTAACCCCGTATGCAGGGTGTCGACAGTGACTGAAGAAGGCCTGGTCTCTGCAATCACATAAGAGAGCTGTACCAGTGCCTTCTTGGCAAGCCCAGCGGCAACAATGTGTTTAGCAAGCCATCTAGCCGCATAAAGTGCTGTACGATCCACTTTCGTATAGTCTTTGGAACTTTGTGATCCTCCACCGATAGGCGCATATCCGCCATAGGTGTCACATACGACTTTTCTACCTGTCAAACCCGAGTCTGCAATGGGTGAATGCTGTACAAATCTGCCTGTATTGTTGATATAAAACTCTATACGTTTCTCATCAAAATGCCCTACTTCAAACTTTACGTTCTCTGTGATGATCTTTTTGACCAAACGCTTTACTTCTTTCTGTGCTATAGCTTTGTTATGGGCAATAGCCACGATGATCTTTGCAATATGCTGAGGCATGCAATGATCAAAATTATCCTTCGTTTCATAGTCCATGACCACTTGAGTTTTCATATCCACACCGAATGTCTCTGGATGTTTAAGTGCATAGGCATAGAGTACATCTCTTATCTCTCTGGCATAGGAAAAGGCACTGGGCATATAATCTTCTCTTTCAGTGTTGGCATATCCAAACATCATTCCCTGATCCCCGGCCCCTATCTCATGATCTTTCTTTTCCACTCCCATTGTGATATCTGGTGATTGTGTACTGACATAGACATGTACCTCTGCCTCATCAGGGAAAAAGGTTTCACCTCTCTCAAACCCTGCTTCAGGATATCCTATCTTTTTAAGTGCTTTGATGGCGATCTCTTCATAAAAAGCATCATTCACAGCGACTTTTGTTTTTACTTCACCACCTATAATGATATGTTTTCCACTGATAAACACTTCTGTTGCTACTTTAGCATCTGGATCACGTTGCAGCAGCGTATCTACGATACTGTCCGCAATGATATCTGCACACTTGTCAGGATGACCTGCCGAAACGGATTCTGAAGTAAAAAGGTACAACCTATCTCCTTTTTTTATTTTTTACCTGTTCTTATCATAACAGACAATAGATTAGCGGATACTTTCATGATACACCTTCTATGGCTTTTATAAATAAGTCTCTGTCACTATTATTATGAAACACAAAATGCACCTGCATGTTCTTATTTTCATTCAAAAAATGACTCACCACTTCATAGGCTATTATTGCCGCTTTGTCTTTAGGATAGCCGTATATGCCTGTAGAAATAGCAGGGAAAGCAACATCCTTACACCCTAGTCTATGAGCCAGTTCAAGTGATTTTCTATAACATGAGGCCAACAGGTCTGAGCAATCCTCACCGCACTGATGATAGATCGGTCCTACTGTATGAATGACATAATTTGAAGGCAAGTTACCTGCATTAGTGGCTACAGATTCTCCGGTAGGCAAACCTTCAGGATAACTCTCTTGGCGAACTTGTTCGCATGCTTCAAGGATTTTGGGACCCCCTGCTCTGTGGATAGCACCATCTACACCGCCACCGCCCATGAGCGAACTGTTTGCGGCATTTACGATAGCGCAGACTTTTTCTTTTGTAATATCACCTGTCTTGATAATGATCCTATCCATCCTTTTGCCTTTAAAAAAGATTTACCCTATAATATCATAAAGTAAGGAGCATCGTTATCATGACAGATATTGGGAAGAGTCTTATCTTTATGGGTGTGGTGATCATCATTCTAGGTATACTTCTACTCTTTAGCGAAAAACTCCCTTTTAACCTTGGCAGACTTCCCGGTGATATCTCCTTCAAAAAAGAGAATTTTTCCTTTTATTTTCCAATCACAACGTCTATCTTGATCAGTATTATTTTATCACTATTGTTCTATCTCTTTGGCAAGTTCTTTAAATAAGAACTTCTAATATATAATACTATAGAGAGAAGGAGAAAGCTATGCCCAAATCACATAAAGTCGTATTTACCATCTATATTATTGTTTGGACCATCATGGCGATCAATCCAAAATATCCGCAGGACTGGCTGCTTGAAAATGTATTGGTATTCATTTTTTTTCCTTTTATTTTCTTGATGGACAAAAAATATCACTATACACTGCCAAGTCTTGTATTACTTCTGATATTTGCCAGTTTACACTCTCTGGGTTCACACTATACCTATGCGGAAATGGAACACTTCAATGCCATCACGCATTTTTTTGGATTTGAAAGAAACCATTTTGACCGTTTAGTACATTTTCTTTTCGGCCTTCTGGTTTTTAGAATTTTGTTTGAAATGATCAGTTCATCAGCCACGACACTAAAAACTGCCCTGCTCTTCACATTGACAATGGTGATTTCTATTTCCACTTTTTACGAAATGCTTGAGTGGTTGGCAGCAGTGATACTCCACCCTGAACTCGGTATGGCTTTTTTAGGCACACAGGGAGATGTTTGGGATGCACATAAAGATACCGCACTTGCAATGATAGGTGCTTTGATAAATATTGTTTTTTATCAAAGCTATAAACATTTATGGCTATTGAAAAAAGGATAAGGTCTATATAAAAAAACTGTGTGTTATAACCCCAGTCTCTTTTTCTTGTATTTTACAATGCGTCCGTCATCATCTGCAAGATAAACATTGCCTTTCGCATCAAAGGCTATACCTTCCCAGGCTCCCTTTGCTAATTTGACTTTTTGTACGATTTTCTTCTTTTGTAGATCATATTTGATCAGAAGATCCTTTTTATCACTCACCATATAAAGATATCCGTCATGATAGCAAAGTCCTGCAGTATCAGCGACACGATGTTCAATCACATCAACGATCTTTGAAGGAGAAGGCATCAATCTTACTACAGCAATGAATGATCTTTTTTTCTTGTTGGATTGTTTGGCCAGATAAATACTGTTGCCAACTTTCGTGATACCTTCTACCCCTGATTTTTTACTAATCAGCGATAACTTTTTTCCATGATACATGGTATCCAAAGGAATTTCCTTCTTTTCACCTGTCTGAGTATCAACAAGCAACATTCCTTTATTTTCAACTGCAAATATCATCTGTGACTCTTCACATACAACACCTTCTAGATCATACTTTCCTAACTTTGTGTGTTGGAGTATCTTTCCTTTTCGAGAGATCTTATAGTAGGTCCCTTCATCATTGGCGACAACAAGTGTATCATCGCTGCTGCAGTAACTTATACCAGAAGCTTCCGGGATGTGTGCGATCACCTCTCCCTCTGGGGAAGCACAGGCACTTACCAGTAATACTAAAGGAACTAGAAAATAATATTTTATATATGGCAACCGAATTCTCTTCCGAGTTTCAGCAACTCCGGGTTTATCTGGTATTTTTTATACGCTACTTCTTCTATCTTTTTATGGTTGAATCCACCATCACCATAACAGATAACTGAACTCTTATTTCCCTCAAGCAATCCATTTATAGCCTGGGTCACAAAATGAAAAGCCATAAGGCGGTCATACACGGTAGTATTCCCTCCGCGTTGTATGTGACCCAACACTGTAATACGGGATTCTACTCCTAGCTCCTCTTCAAACCACTGTGCGACTTCTTCAGAGTTTTTCAAAGCTTCAGAGACCACTGCGATAAAATAGTCTCTTCCCTCTATCCTCTGTTTTTGAAAACATGATTTATAGTTGTCCAGATCATAGGGAATTTCCGGTATTAAGCACATCTCTGCCCCAGAGGTCAGTGCTGAGACAAGTGCCAGGTATCCAGACTCTCTACCCATCGCTTCTATGACAAATGCACGGCTAAAGGATGATGCCGTATCTCTGATTGAGTCTATGGCATACTTAATGACATTGAGTGCTGTATCTACCCCAAGACAGTACTCTGTTCCAGCAATATCATTGTCGATAGTAGCAGGGATACCGGCAAAACTTAAACCTTCACTCTCATCACTCAATGCCTGCATCCCTTTAAATGAACCATCACCACCCAAAACGACCAAATATCCTATGTTATGAGATTTTAGGTTATCAATTGCCTGTTTACGATAGGATTGTTCCATAAAACGTTTTGAACGGGAAGAGTGTATTTTGGTACCTCCTCTGGAAATAATACCTGCAACATCACTGTAACATGCCTCATAGATGTTGTTATCTATCAAACCATCAAAACCATGATCAACGAAATAGGGTCTAAGTCCTTTTCCAATGCTGTATTCAACAAAACGCTTTAAAGCAGCATTCATTCCTGAAACATCACCACCGGAACAGAGTATGGCTATATTTTTCATCCTACGCCTTTTATAAAATGATTATAAAAAATTATACCATTAAAAGTATTCAAAGTAATTCAGTTAAAAAATATGTATAATAACTTTAGAGGTATCCGTATGAAAAAAAAGTCCAATAATTATTCTGAAACATTACAACAGATCAAAGCTATCATCAATGATGCATCTTATGAAATCGCAGAGGAAGATAAGAATTTTATCTACTCTGATGAAGCCAGAGGGGTAAGACTTCAGCTTGACTATCTCAAAGCAGAGGTCAAGATGCAAAAGCAAGGTGTTGATCATACGATCGTTGTCTTTGGCAGTGCACGTATCGTAGAATTTGATGTGGCGTTAAAAGCATTGAAAAAGATCGAACAAGAGTTGGAGAGTTCACCTCAATCAGAAGCACTTCTATTTGCCCTTAAAAAAGCGGAAAGTAGTGTAAGAAAGAGTCATTACTATGATGAAGCCCGTAAATTCGGTCAACTGGTGGGGAAAAGCGGTAAATGCCCTGAAGATGCGCACGTCACCTTAATGACAGGAGGTGGTCCGGGTATCATGGAAGCAGCAAACCGTGGAGCATCTGATGTAGGTGCCAAATCTATAGGTCTCAATATCGAACTGTCACATGAACAGTTCCCCAACCCATACATTACGCCCGAACTCTGTTTTCAATTTCGATATTTTGCTATGCGGAAACTCCACTTCATGCAACGTGCCAAAGCACTGGTTGTCTTTCCCGGTGGTTTTGGTACCATGGATGAACTCTTTGAAGTATTAACACTGATACAAACAAAAAAAACACCCCCTATTCCCATTATTTTACTTGGTAAAGAGTATTGGAATCGTATGATTGATTTTGAATTTTTAGAGGAAGAAGATGCCATTGAGCCTCATGATCTAGATATCATAACTTACGTCGATAATGCAGAAGAAGCATGGCATGCTATTATCCAATGGCATAAAAAAAATAAAACCCCCCTCTTTTAAACACGCCCATAAAACAAAAAGCACCATTACGCTATAATCGCGGCAATATAATAGATAGGAATGGAAGTTATGAGCGAAACAACCGAAAAAAAAGCAGTATATAATCCAAAAGAAGTAGAAGACCATTACTACGAGATATGGGAAGATCGTGGCTATTTTGAGATAGAGGGGAACAAAAATATCCAAGAAGATGGCAAGAACTTTGCGATCATGATGCCTCCTCCAAATGTCACAGGAAGTCTGCACATCGGTCATGCACTTACATTTACACTACAAGATATCATCACACGTTATAAAAGAATGGATGGATACAAGACTCTTTGGCAGCCCGGCACCGACCATGCCGGTATCGCAACACAGAATGTCGTAGAGAAGCAACTGCTTGCTGAAGGAACGACTAAAGAAGCCCTAGGAAGAGAAGCTTTCCTTGAAAGAGTATGGAAGTGGAAAGAGTACTCAGGCGGTACGATCGTTCACCAGATGAGAAAGCTCGGGGTTTCACCTGCTTGGAGCAGAGAGCGTTTCACCATGGATGAAGGTCTTAAAGAAGCGGTAAAAGAGGCATTTGTCCACCTCTATAACGAAGGTATGATCGTACAGAACAACTATATGGTCAACTGGTGTACCCATGATGGTGCACTTTCCGATATCGAAGTGGAGCATGAAGAGGTAAATGGTAAGTTCTATCATATGAACTACCATTTTGCTGATGGGAGTGGACATGTCACTGTAGCAACCACCAGACCTGAGACGTACTTTGGGGATACGGCGATCATGGTGCACCCTGAAGATGAGCGCTACAAAGGTATCATCGGTAAAGAGGTGATCCTTCCGCTTACTGACAGGAAGATAAAGATCATTGCTGATGAACATGTTGATATGGAGTTTGGTACAGGTATCGTAAAGGTCACCCCTGCACATGACCAGAATGACTACGAAGTAGGTAAAAGACATGACCTTGAGTTCATTACAGTCTTTGATGAAAAAGGTATCCTCAACGAATACTGCGGTGAGTTTACCGGTATGGAGAGACTTGAAGCCAGAAAGCCGATCGTTGAAAAACTTGAAGCAGAAGGCTACATCGTCAAAATTGAAGATCACCAACACCAGGTAGGACACTGCTACAGATGTAAAAATATTGTTGAACCATACATCTCTAAACAATGGTTCGTTAGAAGTGAAGTCGCTAAAAAATCCATCGAAAAGACCTATGCGGGTGAAGCACAGTTCCACCCTCCTCACTGGCTCAACTCTTACAGAGCATGGATGGATGAGCTTCGTGACTGGTGTATCTCAAGACAGCTTTGGTGGGGACATCGTATCCCTGTATTCTATTGTGATTCTTGTGATCACCAGTGGGCTGACAAACACGATAACCCCGAAGCTTGTCCTCACTGTGCTAGCACCGAGATCCGCCAGGACCCTGATGTACTGGATACATGGTTCTCTTCTGCACTTTGGGCCTTCTCTCCACTTGGCTGGGGAAACAATGGCAAGATGGAAGGGACATACAACGACAGTGACCTGGCTGACTTCTACCCGAACTCGCTGCTGATCACAGGATTTGATATCATGTTCTTCTGGGTAGCTCGGATGATGATGATGGGTGAGCACTTCAGAGGTGAACTGCCATTCAAAGATATCTATATGCACGCGCTTGTTCGTGATGAACATGGGGCTAAAATGAGTAAGTCAAAGGGTAACGTAATTGACCCACTTGATATGGTTGAAGAGCACTCTGCAGATATCATCAGATTTACCCTGGCATTCCTTGCAGTTCAGGGACGTGACATTAAACTTGGTGCAAAGAATCTTGAGCAGTTCAGAAACTTTACAAACAAGCTCTATAATGCTTCAAATTTCCTGCAGATGAATGTAGATACTTTTGCAGATCTGAAGGATATAGAGATCAAGACACCGCTTGGTAAATATATGCAAAGCCGCCTCTCTCGTGCAGTGGAAGAGGTACGTGAGACACTGGAAACATATAAGTTCAACGAAGCAGCAACAGCACTCTACCGTTTCGTATGGAATGAATTCTGTGACTGGGGTATCGAATACTCTAAAGCAAGTAAAGAGTCTATCGCAGAACTTGGTGCGATCTTCAAAGAGACGCTCAAGATGGTTTCTCCGTTCATGCCATTCATCTCTGAGCATCTCTACCATAAACTCTCTGGTACTGAATTGGAAAGTGGTGACTCGGTCATGGTGATGAACTTCCCTAAAGAGGTTAAAGCGGATGCAGATGCAGAAGCGACGTTTGCTATCATCGAAGAGACCATTACTGCGATAAGAAGAGCCAAAGTAATTATCGATATGGGTAACTCCAAGATCGCAAAGGCATATGTCAAACTTGGAACAACTATCGATACGGATGTAGCAAAACCATTTATCCAGAAATTGGCAAAAGTAGAAGAGATAGAATTTGTAGATGCAAAAGTAGAGAATTCTGTAACAGACGTATCTGACAACCTTGAAGTCTATATCCCGACTGAAGAGATCGACCTAAGTGCGATCATCGGTAAACTTAGCAAACAAAAAGAGAAGCTCGAAAAAGAGATACAAAAACTCAGTGGCATGCTAAATAACGAAAAATTTGTAGCCAATGCACCTGAACAAGTCATTACAGAGAACAGAAAAGCGTTAGAGGATGCAGAGGCTAAAATGGAAAAAGTTCAAAACGAACTTGCAGGGTTTGGTGCATAATGACTCCTCTAGCACAAGAAGCGTACAACGCATTACTCGCAAAAGAATACGACAAGGCTCTTGAACTCTACTCTGCTCTAGAAAAACAAAAGGACCCTGTATCCTACTATTACCTTGGGTACCTCTATTTTAGAGGGCTTGGTGTCAACCAAGACACGAAAAAAGCCTTTGACTACTATCTGGAATCAGCGACCAGAGAAGTACCTTTGGCACAATTTGAAGTGGCATTAATGCTTGAAAATGGTGAAGGTTGTGAGAAGAATGAATCAGAGGCAGCCTTCTGGTATGAAGAAGCAGCCAAAAGAGGTAACATCGATGCCTTTAACAACCTAGGTGCCATGTACAAAGAAGGTCGTGGTGTACATCAGGATTATAAAAAAGCATTCATACTCTTCTCTAAAGCAGCTCAGGTAGGTAATGCAAAGGCCCAATTTAATCTAGGCGCACTCTATGACATGGGATTAGGCTGTGAAGAGAACAAAGAGAAAGCCATCGAATGGTGTAGAAAAGCTGCTTATCAAGGCCATGAGATGGCAAAAGGTATTATCAAACGTATGCAGCAAGATGGGCAGATCGTTTTTTAAAAGTGTGATGTAGAACTCAGTACAAAAGCGCTTATTCAATAGAGATCATCTCATTGATCTCTATCGTCTCTCCAGACCCATACCTTGTATGTAGCCTGGAATACATTATTAAATTGTATTATCTGAAGTATTAATATCCACCGGTGTTACTTCACCTGTCAAGACTTCAACATTATCTTCCTGATCCACAACACCATGAAATACATCACCTAAGTACTCTGCCGTAATAAGACTGTAATTTCCTTCACCAAGGAATGCCAACGTAAAATTACCATCCGTCATATTGACATCGGCTGCACTTACAGAATTCAGAAAAATACTACCATTCTCATCAGCAACTGTTTCATCTGAATTATACTCACCAGACTTGTAGCTATAAACAACTAAAGAAGAAGACGCATATTTTTCTGCATCTGCATCTACTACTGTTCCATTAATCATACCTGATAGTTCAGTAACAACTAATCTGATAACCGGCTTCAAAATATATTTTGTATTTTTCGTTGAACTGCCTGTAACCACAATTGCTTTATGTATGTCAAAATCAGCAGTCACTGCAATTTTTGCATCAGCTGTAATATCAAATGCACCTTTACCCTTATAACCACTTTGCGTTTCCGCACCACTAGGGGTAAACAATGGGTAAGAAACATTATCAATTGTTATATTGCAGTCTGGATTACTTTGGATTTCAGCTGGTGTATCTTTTGTAGGAATAGCCAACTTAAAACGAATCTCCTTATAGTGTCCAGCAGGAAGTACTAAATCTCCCAAATGCAGTGATTTACCATTTTGAAGATCAAGTAGATTGAAAGTTTTCGGCTCAAATTCTTCAGCATTGACCCAATTTCCCTCATAATTGTATTCAATACCGATCACAGCAATATTGACCGCTGTTACATTTCCTTCTAATTTTGGTGGTGCATCTGTCATGCTTAGTGATAAAGTACCGGTTGGTGTAGAAGATGTACCACCGCCTCCACAACCAGAGATGAGTGTCATAAGTGTGAACGATACTATCATACCGATCAGAGTCTGAAATCTTTTCATAAATATCCTTGTGTAATTGAATGTTGCACAAAAGAAGTAAAATTCATTTTGGTAGTCTGGCGATCTTCATATGTAAGACCCATGACTTTCCGTCCTTGCTTCACAGCAAGTTTGGCACAACAAAATAGGGTTGAATAAATAATATTTAAAGTTCAAACAGGTAAAGAGAAAAGACAGCATAGTACATCATACGCACATATGGTATTTGGCAACCTGGCGATCTTAAGATTAAGACCCATGGCTTTCCGTCCTTGCTTCACAACAAGTTTGGCACAACAAATAGTATTTAAAATATCTCTTTAACGTATAAAACATGCTTATTATATAAGATAAATGATTAAATAGCTCTTTGAGCGTGAAGAAGAATCATAGGCTAAGATTTATTTATTGAGTTTCCCCACTTCTAATAAGTGAGGAATATGTGGCCTAAGGCAGTGTAGTTGATATTGTTTCGTCCGTAATGTCCTGGTTTGTTGTTTCACCTGGCAATACAACGATATCATCAAAGTATCCTAAGATGTCTTTAAAAGTACCATTAACATCCTGTGAAGTAACTACAAGATCATATGTACCTATAGTAAGCCATGGTAATGTATAGCTTCCGTCAGTAGCATCTGTACTTAAAATTGCTTTTCCAAAATTATTGGTTGCATTTGATTCATTAGAATCCCAGCTTCCATCTTCGTAAGCATAGACAATTACTGATGAAACATTTTCATCTAAATTCAATGTCATTGTACCATTGATCTCACCTACTTCTATATTATCAATAATCTTGATAGTAGGATTTAACTTATAGGTAACATTTACATTCTTCTTAACATTACCGGTCACAGTCACAGATTTTCTTACATCGAAATCAGCTGTAACATTCACTGTACCACCGGCTGGTATCGTAAATCCTCCGATTGCTTTGTAGCCTGTTTGATCACCGCTTGGAACTTCTAAGGGTTGCATGCCACCAACAACCAGATCAACATAACACTCATTTGTATTGAGTACAAAACGTACATGATCTATCTCTCCTGCGGGTAACTCAACTTTATTTAATAGTGTCGTGTTTCCGTCTTGCAGATCGAGTAAATTAATGGTTCTTGATTCATTTAGGTCCACATCTTGCCAACCATCACTGCTATCTGCATATTGGTAACGCAGTGCATCAAAAGTTACATACACACCTTTTACATTTTTATCATCAGTAGGTGCATCTGTTAGACGCAGAGCAACTGTACCTGTACTAGCGGTACTAGCAGAACTGTCAGTAGTTATACCACCTCCACATCCAGAGATAAGTGTCATCAGTGTGAACGATACTATCATACCGATCAGAGCATGAAATTTTTTCATAAATATCCTTAGTGTAATTGAATGTTGCACAAAAGAAGTAAGATTCATTTTGGCAGCCTGGCGATCTTAATATTTTAAGACCCATAGCTTTCCGTCCTTGCTTCACAACAAGTTTGGCACAACAAAATAAATTGAATTAAATAATATTTGCAATTAAAACAGGTAGGAAAAAGGCAGAATCATACATCATACACACATATGGTATTTGGCAACCTGGCGATCTTAAAGTTAAGACCCATGGCTTTCCGTCCTTGCTTCACAACAAGTTTGGCACAACAAACAATATTTAAAAAGTCTCTTTACGATAAACAAAAGCATTATATAGAATCAAAAATTAGATACATCTTTAATGACATAAATATGAAAGGGAGATAAAAACATAAGAATTTATGTAACTATGTTAAAAAACGTTCACTAAACTCTTCTGCATCAATGGCTTTGCAAAAATGGTATCCTTGATACCTAAGTTTTGGATCTAACTCTCTCAGCAGCTCTTGTTGCTGTTCATTTTCAATACCTTCTATAACGATGTTATAGTCAAATTGTCTTCCTATACCCAAAATACTTGAAACAAGATGTACCTCTTTAGCGCTGGTTTCGATATTTTTTATGAATTCCTTATCTATCTTCAATGTATGGAAAGAAAGCTTCTTCAAATAAGATAAAGAAGAGTAGCCTGTACCAAAATCATCGATGGCACATCTTACTCCCTGTCTCCGTAATTCAGTGATGACATCTTCTGTATAATCAAAATTATCAATCAGTGATCGTTCTGTGATCTCTATCATAATGTCATTAGTCTCCAGTCCATACTCTTTTAACTTTTTGAGAAATTCTCTAGCAAAATCATTTTCTACAAATTGCTGTGCATTGACATTCATTGAAATATACTCAAGATTCCATCTATTCTCTTTTTTCCAGTGAGATATATGCTGACATATAGTATCAAGAACCCACCATGTAATCTGTGAAATCAGACCTGCTTTCATAGCCAATGGTATAAAATCCTGTGGTGAGAGAGACCCTCTTGTCGGATGTTCCCAACGTACAAGTGCCTCCGCAGAACTCACGATATTACCATCTATGGAAACAACCGGTTGATAAAAGAGACCCAACTGATTATTTTTGACTGCATATATCAGATCATGCTGAAGTATAAATAGCTCTTTTTGTTGTTTGTCCAAAGAGGAATCATAATAGGCGATATGTCCATTATCAATCTTTGCTTGATACATTGAAAGGTCAGCATGTCTTATGATCTCTACGATATCCTTATAACCAGGATCCATAAGCACGATACCAATACTTGATTTAATATGTAAATGCATCTCTTTTATAATAAATGGTTCTAAGAAAAGATCCTGTATCTCTCTAGAAAACTCTTCAGCTTCTTGATTTGCCATATTTTTATCTTCTGATACATGTGGAATGATAATGATAAATTCATCTCCCCCTAATCTGCTTACCATACAATCTTTTCCTAAAAGATTGGTCAAACGTTTAGAAACAGCAAGAAGAACATCATCTCCAACTTGATGTCCCAAAGAGTCATTAATGCTTTTAAACTGATTGAGATCAAGATAAAAAAGTATGGAAAAATATGTTTGATGTTTTGGACTCGTTACAAGGTTCTCCATATAGATTCTAAAACCTCTACGATTTAACAAACCTGTAAGTACATCATGCTGCACCATATATTCAAGATCTATTAAGGCGGTATGTTCTTTCGTTTTATCCTCTATCATACCTACGCCACCCAAAATATTATTATCCAGATCGGTAAAAGAAAACACTTTGGCATCGATCCAAAAAGACTTATTCTTTAGAGATACATAGGGACCTTCATAAGACTCTGTTCCCTCTATAATGGCATTTTCTAATACTTTTACTATATCTCTATCCGGAAGGAGATGAAGATCCATACCTCTGATCTCATCTGTTTCATACTCAAAGAGTTTCTTTAACTGTTCATTGCACTCCAGTACCTTGAGGTCTTTATCATAGGTAAAGATACCAAGAGGTGCATTTTTAAACAAACTGTTTAAGAGCATATGCTCAGATTGCAACGTATTAAAAGCATTTTTCTGTTTATACATATTATAGATATTGGTCGCTTGTGCAAGAAAATACAAGATCAATGAAATTGTAAGTATGATATGCAAAGGTGTATCATAAAGAAATGCCATTGAATAGATAAGAGGCAATAAAAGAATAGCTGAATACATGATGTTGAGTCGTGCATCTGCCGATAAAGAGACTGTAGAACCTAAAGACAAGCCTAAAAGTACTGCAACGATATAAAGTTGATAATAGGGATCCACCTGATGTATAAAAATAAAACCTAATGTTGAGAAAACAAGTGCGGTTAATATTGCATCAAAGATAAATTTCTTGTACCATAATGCCATGGAGTATTTTTTAGGGTTTTGTTTAAACATATACGCAGAATAAAGTCTATATCCCGTTAAGAGCATCAGACTCAGTGCCCATACCAGGATACTTCCATGAAGTACTGGGTATAAAGCTATAATTACTAAAATAGCTAACAGAACAACAACCAAGAGTGCTCTAGTTGAAAGTGTATAGAGTGCGATGATCACAGAGTCATCAACCGTTTGAAGCTCTTTTATTGTCGAGAACAGTCTTTTTAAATTCATACAGCATTGTAGCATGAAACACTAACAACTTAAATATATTTGATACTATTTTAGAATTCATTTCCTGTTTTGATGATATCTAGTCCAAAACGTGTTCTTAACGCATGTATATTTTGATGTAACTGTTTTTCTTTACTGTCCTCATAAAAATCTATCAGTGAAAGTGTCTTCAGGTTAAGTGAAGCAAAATTTGAAACGTTCAACGTCAGTTTTATGGCCCCTTTATTGGGCTGGACCATCTCTTCATACATCTCTGAAAGCATGGACTTAAAGAGTGTTTCAGAGAAGACTCTGTCCACAGTCAGTGTCTTTTTTGCTTTGCCACCATACTCATACCCTATCTTCAGATAATAGCTTGTAGGATTCACCTCCATAGCCATCACCATATAGATGATATGCCTTGCCATGATCATAATACGTCTCTTGATCTCATCACGGTCATGTATGGCATCAAACGTACGGCTGATCCCTATGGACTTCCTCTCCCCTCTGCTGCTGATACCTTCATTGTCTGTTCCTGTGACACGTCTATAAAGTTGAATACCGGGTTTTTTCCATGATTCAAAAAGTGTTTTATGCCGTTTTATATCGCCCAGTGTAGAGATATAATGTGATTCAAGCCTCTTTTGAAATCCTTTTCCTATACCCGGAAACTCTTTGATAGGAATCTTTTCTATATAGCTATCTATATCCTTCACTTCGTACACACCGTAAGGCTTGGCAGATTCTGTTGCCAGTTTAGCGATCCATTTTGCTTTGGCAATACCTATAGAAACAGGAATATCAAAATACTCAAGTATCTTTGACTGCAACTCTTGAGCGAAAACATACACCTCTTCATCTCTCTTCCATCCGCTGACATCTCCGAAAAACTCATCGATGCTATACTGCTCTACTTGGGGTATATGTGCAGAGATAAATGCATGTATCTTATGAGAAAGCTTATGATAAAGCGGATAGTTCGAAGGCACGACCGTTAACTGAGGACAAAGCTGTAAAGCCTGGGCAATGGGCATGGCTGTCTTCACCCCACATGATCTAGCTTCATAACTAGCAGTGGTCACGATGCCCCGTATCTTTTTTCTTCCCTCTATCTCATCTACAAAATAAGACTCGAATGTTTTCTTTTTATCACTGTAGAATACAGGAGTCACAAAGGCCCCTGAATTATCATTCATAAGCTTGATATAGGTGCGTTTCTTGTTAAATATCTCAAGGTTGCTACGGGATCCTACACACATAGGTATACCTTTAAGCCTATGGTCTACAGAACGTTCTGCAGAAGCAAAAAAACTGTCTATATCGATATGCAAAAACAAAAGTTGTCCTCCATAAAATATCTATCTCCATTATATCGATCTTCAAAATCCATCCTCAAATATATGACATATTGTCATACTTGATCTTTATACTGATAAAAGCAATGTAAGAATTTGACTTCTTCAAAATAATTTATCATAAGATAAAGTTTTATTTAACACTTACTTAACACTTATAGTTTAAAATTAAAATGGATTGTTTTATATCAATTCATAGGGGGAGATATTAGTATTCTAATATCTAATGGTGGACACTCAGTGTCTTAATAAACATTAGACTAAAAGGAAGAAGAATGAAGTTAAATGTTAAATCATTAATGCTCGTGCTGGGTACAGGCATTGTGTTTTCATTAAGCGGATGTGGTGGTGGTAGCAGCACATCCACGGTAACAACTATTACGGACAGTGATCCTGCTCCAGGTGAGTTAGGGTATCAGATAGTCACAGATCAGAATATTACCTATGTGGACTATACTGGTGGTACACGTGTATCACCTCTATCAGCTGCAGCTGCTGAATATCATACTGGTGTAGATTTTAATCATACTCTATTTGACAGTGCCGATAAAAAGTGTCAGAACTGTCACAATGAGTTGTACGATACATGGAAAGGTTCCATGCATGGAAAATCATGGACGGATCCTATTTTCCAAAGTAAGTTTCAGGATTTCTTACGTACTCATTTAGCAAAAATTGGTGAGACAAAAGATATATTATATGAACAAGCCTCTGTTGGAATTGGGACTAAAAATATGTTTAGTGGTGCAGCCCAAACCTGTATCAAGTGTCATGCTCCAAGTGCTTACTATGCTGGCGATGTACAGGTAACTGTTACAGAATTGCAAGATGCCACTGATATAAATAATTCAGAATTACTTGCATTGAAAAGTACACATGAAGTGAATGATGCGAATGGAGAGATTGCTGTAATCGCTGCAAACAGTCACCAAAATGTGGTCTATAAAGCTACATTCCAGATCGGACATGAGGCAAACCGTGAAGGTATTAACTGTGCGTTCTGTCATAGTATAGAGACACCTCGTTTGATGCAATCAGGAGATACATACACATTAGCAAATACTATGAGAGTAGGACCACATGGACCGATTAAAGCTGATGTTGGGGATATACTCAGTTATAGTACTGATGCAACTAATCCGGATATGAACAAGTTCTTTAGACTCTGGGGACCTGAGAAACCAAAAGATTATACTGCATTAGGTGATGCAACAGATACCACCAATAGAGCGAAAGATGGACGTTACTCTATGGCAAGAAAAGATATCAATGGTACGGATGGAAAAGTACACTTTACGGGTGGACCGTTCTATGGACCGTTTGGTGTCACAGGTATCTCCAATGAGAATGAAACTGATGAGACAAACAGATCAGCCTATATTAATCCAAACTTTGCCGATGCACATTTGAACCCTGCATTCAGTGGTGATGGTTCAGAGTTTAATCACTTTGCAGATCATGGAAAAGCGTTATGTCTCTCTTGTCACCAAAGAAGTGCGGGTGCAGCAGTACCAGGTGGAGAAGATGGTGCTGGAAAATTTATGGAATTATGTTCTACATGGAATGCAGTCACAACAGGTGGTGATAACAATATGGATGACACGATGAGCTCTCCAAAATGTCAAAAGTGTCATATGGAGAAGATCGAAGGTACGGTACTTCACCAATGGGCACGACCTGACAAGCTGTTCACCCTTGCAGATAACCCTGCCTTAACACCACACTTTGACCCGGCAGATCCGGAAAACCTAAGGGATGAAAGTCCGGTAGTTGGTAAATGGTTGAATTCACATGGATTCCTGGGTGCTTCAAAGACAGGTGGAGACAAAGTTGCAGCAGTTGCAAAAATAAAAAGTGGTTTTGATGCAAGTGTTAATGCTTGGCAAGTGGGAGATATTTTGATCGTTTCAACAACATTATCAAATAAAACAGGTCATATGTTTCCAGGAGCACATCCTATGAGAAGAGTGCTTACACGTCTCATTGTTACAGATGCAGAAGGGAATAGACTCACACCAACATCTACAAGTGGTATATCCACATTCACAGATGCTACTAATACATTAGCAACACTTACAGGTAAAACACTGGATAACTCACAAGATCCAACTGTCACAGTAATGGAAAACGGAAGTGCAAACCTTGACTTCCCAGGAAAAGTAGCTGATCTTGACGGTAGTGCTATTGCTTCTCAAAACTTTGCAAGTTATGAGACAGGTAAGGTAACTATTTCAGCTACAGATGGAACTGTAAAAAATCAAACAGTTACTGATGGTAAAACCACAGGAACAGTGTTTAATGCAGCGATCGTAGATGCTTCAGACACGACGAACTTTACACGTATCTACGGACATGAAACAGGTAAAAAATATGACCTAGATAGTGATCCTAATACAGATCCTGTATTTGTAGTGCGTCCTGGATTTGACTCTAATTTAGTTGACAAAGATACACGTTTAAGTCCTAATGAGACAGAGACCTATACCTTTACCTATGATATCTCTGGTAAAACAGGCGTAAACGCTACGTATAAAGTCTACTATATGCAAAAAGGTGCCAATGGTCAATTCATCGTTGATCCAGCAACTGGATTCTTAGACCAGGCAGCAAGCGATGCTGCAAAACATCTGGTAACAGAAGTAGGAAGTTATACTGAAACGCTCTAGTGAAACTTCTTTATTCCACCCTCATATGGGTGGAATGAACTAATAAAAATCTAACATTTTTAAATCCTTACATATCTTACCTGTAATACATAAAACAAAAAGCGATCATACTTATTTTTAAACATGTATCTAGTATTGATAGCAAAAATAGAAAAATGATTGTAATGGAAAGTTAGGTCAATAGAAAAGTTTTAAAAGCTATATGCTAGATAAGTGTAGTTCATAGCATGATACAAACAGCATAATGCTATGATTAATCGACGTCAAACTACGGAATAAAAAAAGCCAAAACAGCACCAACAGTTACAAATAAATATGCACCGATGGACCATAGTTCAATGGTCGTAGGTACCTGTTCTACAGAGAGAAAGTTATTGATCGACATGCCACCATAGAAATAAAATAAAAAGTAACTAATAACAAATCCCAGTATATAAGGGAGAAAGACAATAGCCAAAAGTAAAGAAATTTCTGTATTTTGCTTAATAAGATCTGTCAATTCATTTTTTAGAGTAAACTTCGCGCCTATTTTTTGAATTTTGGCATGGTTATTCAAAAATATTTTCTTTTTCTGAGGGATAGGCTCTTGAGCAGCTTCCTCTTTCATATCTTCGATAAGTTTATCTTGATTATCTTTTGATGTTTCTGTAAGCTCACCCCAATCTAAATTTTCTTCTTCTATGGTCTCATTTCTTACGTACATGATAATCCTCTACTGTAGATATTGCATTTTTAAAAATGCTTCTAAAATGTCATACATTCTATGATACGGGTCATTTTTGTTAGAACAAAAATAATTTTAAATTTAATAAGATTTATGCATAAAAGAGGAAAGAAGAACTGCACATAACATATACATATGAAAATGTAGCAACTTGGCGATCTTATTTCATAAGACCCATAGCTTTCCGTCCCTGCTTCACAACAAGTTTGGCTCAATCAATACTATTTAAAAGTAATTTTTCGTGGTTCATTATATTGGATATTTAATTAAATAAATCTTACGCAACCATCTAATAACAAGTAGCATTTGTAAAGCAAATAATTATATTTATGATCTATTATTTTATCGATTTATATAACAATTTAAGATGCATATCAAACAAATAGCGTTCATATCTACACCTGTCTTCATTATTTTTAAAAAATATAGACATCTATTCTTAAAATTTATAATATATTGTATAATATTAAAAGCGAAGGAAGGTGTATGATAGAGATATTGAAAAAACTATTTGGTAAAAAAAAGGAACAAACAGATGTTCCGAATCCTCCTGGGAGAACTTTCAATAGAGTGCTCACAGGAAGATATTTTGGCTGTGAGGATGTCAATGCAGATGAAGAGACCATTGCCAAAGCAAAGCAGGAAAAAATAGACCAGATCAAAGAACTGGAACTGGTACCGATGTTTATAAGATATGCCTACGAGAGCAAAAAGAGAAAAGAGGTCGATACGGAAGAAGATCATCCTACATCCGTTCATGTTGCATTCCAAAAAGAGGTATTTGCCGAAAAATGGAACATGGTTCATGTTACAGAAATTTCATTCACCGTATTATCTGCTGATTTTGAAGAATTTGAAAGAATGGCAGGTGTGAGCCTCAATGATGACTTTAGAGATCTAACCTCTACTACATTCAATGATACAGAGAGAAGAAAAGAGAGTAGAAAAGCATAATATACACCTTTAGTTGCTTTATCTTAGCTAGAGACTTTTTCTCTAAAACCATCTTTTAGAGTCTGTACAGACACTTCCACTTAAAATCACAAACATCTCTTTAGTTTAAATACATTAAAGTTAAGAATAAACTATTATAATCTATAATAATCACTTTAAGGGCTTTTAGTAACAATACATATTCATATACATAGCTGGATAACATGTTTAGAAAAATCTTCGTTGTATTACTTTTATCTGCAGTGACATCGTATGCCACAGTCACACTTACCGATGAAACAGATAAATATGACCACTTTACACTCCGCTATTTTTATGATGAGAGCAGTACTCTGGGTATTCATGACATTGAAAAGATAGAGTGTACAAAGGTCATACCCAATCAATTTTCTCAAGGATATTATTCGGGAACAGCATGGTTAAAACTCAATGTGACCAATCATAGCGACAGTAAAGATTATGTCCTTTATTTTACAGAACCTTTTTGGTCAACGTTGGACCTGTATACTAAAATGAATGATACATGGACTATACAAAAAAATGGTCTCAAAGTAAGCCTTCAAGAAAGAAGTATTCAAAACTATAATCCCGCCTATAAACTACATATCTTACCGGGTGAAAGTGTGACATACTATATAAAAGGTCAGACACTTTCCGGACATATTGGTGAATTTATGATCTTCACTGAAGACGAGTTTTTTAGACCCAACCGTATCGATATTACTGACATCTACATCATCTATGCTTCTATCTTATTCATTATAATCCTCTTCAGTATGTATAACCTGATCGTCATTAAAAATCGTATCTTTGCTTATTACATTGCATATATACTCTCTTTTATTGTCTTTATCGCTATGAAAAGTGGGTTTTACTTAGAGTTCGGTTTTCCCGGCTGGAGTCAAGGTCTGCATGTCGTAGGTACGATCGTTGTATTCTTTCTGGTACTATTCTCAGGCCGTTTTTTGGAGTTAAAAACACGTATGCCAATGATCGATAAGCTCTTTAGATTATCTGCAGCCATTTTTTTACTGTTTGCACTGCTGATATCACAGGATACCCCTTTTGCCTGTTTAGCATTTAACATCTATTCATCATTGTTCTTTACCCTCCTCCTTGTGGTTGCGGTCAAAGCCTTGTATCAAGGTCTTATCGGTGCCAGATACTATCTCATTGCACTGATCATCTATATGCCTGCTATGGGTATGATGACTTTGACCTTTAATGGTCTCTTGGACAATACAGACATAAATAGATACGCTTTTCTTGTAGGTTCTTTTATTGAGATTATCTTCTTTACAATTATCTTGACCAACAAGTACCGTGAACTGAATCTCAAGAAGTTACAAAAACAAAAGATACTTTTAAAAGCAAAAAAGAGCAATCAAAAGTTTTTAGAAACGAAGATCCAACAAAAAACCAATGACCTTCTTAGTATAAATCAACAATTATTAAAGAAAACGCAAGAGCTTGAGATCACTAAAGAGCAGTTGACCAGAGATATACAGGAACGTACAGAAGCTGAAAAAGAAATAGAAAAACAAAAAGATATCTTACATCACCAAGCCAATCATGATTCACTTACTGGACTTCCTAACCGTGCACTATTTAACATTCGCTTAAAACAAGGGATCAAAAAGGCAAAAAAACAAGAGAAAGGGTTGGCACTCTTTTTTATCGACTTGGATAAATTTAAAGAGATCAATGACTCCTTGGGTCATGATGTGGGAGACAGAGTACTAAAAATCATAACGGCCATACTCAAAAGTTCCATCCGAAAAGAAGATACACTTGCCCGTTTGGCCGGAGATGAATTTACGATCATCATGGAAGATATAACCTATTCAGAAGATGTATCTAAATTAGGACATGCCATTCTCAATATGTTTGCTAAACCCATACATGTTGATGAGCATGTATTATATATAACAAGCAGTATCGGTATCAGTCTTTATCCCCAAGATGCAAATAATGAGAAAGACCTTCTAAAGTATGCTGATACGGCAATGTATAGGGCAAAAGAAAGCGGACGTAACAATTTTCAGTTCTATAGACCTGAAATGACTAAACATGCTCTGGAACAAATGCAGATGAAAACCAGTTTACGTCAAGCCATTGACAACGAAGAGTTTATAATTCACTATCAACCGCAGGTCGATATCGCTACCGATACATTGGTGGGGATCGAGGCACTGTTGCGATGGCAGCATCCAAGCAAAGGTCTGCTAACACCTAAAAAATTTATTTCATTGGCAGAAGAGACTGGTATGATACTTGAAATTGATGACTGGGTAATGCATACAACTATGAAACAGGTTTCCAAATGGTATCATGACGGTTTAGACCCAGGGAAACTTGCATTAAATATTTCCATGAGACACTTAGAAGCTCCTAATTTCATCTATAGAATTCAAAACACTATGGACAGTTATGGTTTCAAACCAGAGTGGCTGGAATTGGAAATCACAGAAGGTCATATGATGAAAAATGCTATGGAGATCATTAATAAACTCAAACAGGTCAGTAAACTGGGAATCAATATTTCCATCGACGACTTCGGAACAGGATACTCCTCCTTGTCTCTTTTAAAGCGTCTACCCATTAACAGACTTAAGATCGATAAATCATTTATTGAAGATATCCCTGAAGATGAAGAGGATCTTACTATTATTAACTCTATCATAGCACTTGCAAAGAGTCTAAATCTTAAGGTCATAGCAGAGGGTGTAGAGACGATAGAACAGATCAATTTTCTAAAAAGTAAAAAGTGTAAATATGTACAAGGACACTACTATTTTTACCCTATGTCTGCAGATGAACTGCAAGAGATACTTTTAACCAATAATGAATAGGAGCTATCAGCATTACAATCTTCACGGGAAGTAATCATTCAGTTTCTTGTTTCAACTTATCATAAAAATAGTTGGTGGCTTGCACAAAACCGTCGACACTCCCACAGTCAAAGCGTTTCCCTTTAAACTTGTAAGCCAATACCATACCTTTTTTGGCATGATTCATCAAAGCATCAGTAATTTGTAATTCACCGTTCTTACCGGTTTTTGTCTCTTCAATGGTTCGAAAAATATCAGGTGTGAGAATATATCGTCCAATGATCGCCAGATTTGAAGGAGCATCTTCAGGGTCTGGTTTTTCCACCATATCGGAGATCATAAAAACATCATCCTGGATCTCTTTTCCATCGATCACACCATATTTATACGTCTCTTCTTTAGGCACTTCCTGAATGGCAACCACACAACATTTATACTTCTCATAGATCTTTACCAATTGGGCTAGAACATTGTCCCCCTCCTCATTCACACAGAGATCATCTGCCAAGATCACACCAAAAGGCTCATTACCTATCAAAGGCTCACCTTTTAAAATCGCATGGCCAAGTCCCAACATCTCTTTTTGTCTGGTAAACGTAAAGGTACATTTATCCATCATCTCCCTTGTACTCTTCAGTAGATCTTCTTTGGAACTTCCTTTGATTTGATGCTCCAGCTCATAAGAGATATCAAAATGTTCTACCAACGCCCTTTTACCACGCCCTGTAATGATCGCCATGACATCCATACCGGCATCACTTGCCTCTTCTACCCCATACTGTATCAGTGGTTTGGTCAAGATAGGAAGCATCTCTTTTGGTGTGGCTTTGGTCGCAGGTAAAAAGCGTGTACCGTATCCGGCAGCGGGAAATAAACATTTTTTAATCATTTTTCTTTTCTCCTTCTTTTAATGGTTTCAGCCACAATATCTCATAGGGTTGCATGATAAATTTTCCTTCTAATATTTGTCGATGAGAAATAATATCCATCAGGACACCTTCTTTATAGGGTGAAAGATCCACTTCAACTTCCGTTTTTTGGAAATTGTGCAGTGCGATAAGAAACTCATTACTCTCTTTACCATAATGTTTTATAGCGAAGATCTCTTTGCCAAGTGCCAAAAATTCGAACTTGGCAAAAGGGTCAAAACAGGGTTCATGAATACGTATCGAAATAAGTTGTTTATAACGTTTAAACAAATTATTTCGTAGACTCCCCTCTTCACTCAGCTCCTCTTTGATATTGTCAAAATTTAATTTCTCACGATTGATGGCTCGGTTTCGTCTCGTTTTTCTTACTGCTTCATGATAATTTCGTGATCCTACAAGTGAATGAAAATAGATACCTGGAACCCCTGGCATTGCCAAAACAACGGCTTGAGAAAGGATCATACGTTTGAGTCGCAATGTATCATCCTCATCAGGACTGGTTAAAATATCTATATAGCTACAGTTTAACTCATAAGGAGATTTCTCCTCCCCACCCACACTACGATACGAAACTAAACCACCATGTGCTTTGCAAGAGTTGACCAAAAAGTTTAATTCATCCTTATCAAGAATATTACTCACTGCTCGTACACCGATACCATCATGACTTGCTGTAAAATTAAAAAAACAGACCATGTCACTTGGAAGTTTTAATGTCTTGGCCCAGGCTGTCAATTTAGTCGTGTCTCCTGATAAAATAGAAAAGGCCAAGAGCGGAGGCAGGGCAAAGTTGTACACCATATGTGCTTCATCAGATCCATTGCCGAAATAGGAGATATTTTCATCGTGTGGTACATTGGTCTCTGTAATGATAATGATCTCAGGAGCCACTGCATGGATCACCTCGCGCATCATTTGTATCAATTCATGGGTCTGTGGTAGATGCACACAGTTTGTACCTATCTCTTTCCAGATAAAAGCAATGGCATCAAGTCTTATCAGCGATGCACCTCTTTCTATATACGAAAGTAATACATCGAGGACTTTTAGTAATACTTTATAGTTCGCATAATTCAAGTCTACTTGATCAGCACTGAACGTTGTCCAAACATGACGAATACTCCCTTCATCATCAATGAACTCGGTGAGCAGAGGAGTAGTTCGGGGGCGTACCACCGCCGATAGATCGAGTGAAGGATCAAGTTCGGTAAAAAAGTCATAATATTCAGGATCATTGGCTAGGAACTTCTCAAACCAGTGACTCAGTTGGCTCATATGGTTGATCACACCATCAAACATAAGACGGTGATCCTGATTCAGTGCTTTAATATTTTTCCATGAACCTTTTAAGGGACAGACGGCCTTGTAATCAACAATTGAAAAACCATCATCACTGGAGTAAGGGTAAAATGGCAAAATATGTACACTGTTAATGCAGTCTTGTACATACTCCTTTAAAAATCGGTGAAGTGTAGCTAATGCCGTTTCTCCTTCATGAAAGATCTGATCACCGTAGGTGATGAGTATCACATCTTTTTCACTCATTACATAAGGTTTACTTTCAACTTTCCCTTGGTACTCCTTGATCAGTGTAACTACAGCATCATATGCCAAAGCGGCATCTGCTTGGCTGTAAATATTCTCAAGAGAATATTTAATGAGGTTCAATCTTTCTTTACTATCTCTTTCTAACATGAAGCATTATCCTTATTGACAGTTGCTTTAAAGCGTTCCGATATCTCTGGACATACAGAACGTATACTGGTCCATGCTGAAAGGGAAGGAACCCCAAGAGGATCAGCAAGAAAACTTTCACATGCCTCTTTGAGTGCGGTATCAAATGTCTCAACGGCATCTATCTCTTTTTTCCTATCAAAATTCAAAGCATTGAATTTCGCTACAGCATCATAGCGTGAGATGGCTTTTCTGCTCTCATGAAAAAATGAGCTTCGTAGTGTGGTGAGTGACTCTTTGGAAAATGTCACCCCACTCTGCGTCATAACCCTGAAAATAGTTTGGGCAATATCTATGGCCATCTTTGCTACACCGCCTTCAAGCTCTTGGGCAGGGTTTTCTCCTCTGAGTTCCTGGTGTTTATGCTCATAACTATCCATGATCTCTGTCTGACAAATACGTCGTACAGAGGTTTTATCATAGACTTCACTCAGTGTTGAGACCTCTAAGCCCCAAGTAGGAGAGATACGAATACCCCTCGCAAGTGTACGTGTAAAGGCAAATTCTCCTGAGAGTGCATACCTGAAACTATCCATATAGTTTAAATAGGCACTCTCTCCATAGGTATTTTTAAGTGCTTTGATCAGCGGCGTATAAAAGAGTCTTGTTACACGTCCATGCAGTTTGTCTGTCACACGTGAGTAGTAGCCTTTGTTAAATTCAAAATCCAATGCCGGGTGAATGATCGGGTAAAAAAGTCGTGCAGGCACTTCACGACTGTAGTTAACAATGTCACAATCATGCAGTGCAAAGGCAAAAGCATTTTTATCTGCAAGGGCATAACCCAACATTGTCCATACATTTCGACCTTTTCCTTTGATCTTAATACTGTTAAACCCCAGATCATTAAACTCATGGTAGAGTTTTTGAACGTTAGGACCATCATTCCAAAGTACATCTACCCTCACATCAAGGGTAGCCATGATCATTTTGACATTTTCAAACTCCTCTTTCGTTGCCCTGTCCAAACCCAAAATGATCTTATAAAGATATTTGACCCCTTTCAGTTCTTTAAGGATCTGTTTCATAGCAGGTGTTTCAAATTCAGAATAGAGCGCAGGCAGAAGTAGTACCATATTGTGTCTTTGTGAGAATTTTTCTAGTTCAGCCTCCATCTCTTCAAGTGTTCTGTTTGAGAGGTTTTGTAGTGTTGTGATCAATCCGTTCTGAAAAAAATCTGCCATTGCATTCCTTTATTTTTTTAATATAATGATAAAATCCATAACATTCGTTCCTGTAGGACCTATGGAAAAGTCAGCATCCAGTGCGTTAAAAAACGTGTAACTGTCACTGTTTTTTAAATAGATTTTCGGATCCAAGCCCTTTTTTTTCATTTTTTTGTAGATATCAGTTTCTAAAAAGGCTCCTGTCGCAGGTGAATTCCCATCGATACCGTCACTTCCAGCGATCAAGATCGAGATCTTCTCCGAGACCAAAACTTTGTTCAGTAGTCTTAGAGCTAATTCCTGGTTTCTACCTCCTTTACCCGTTCCCTTCACCTCTGTGGTTGTCTCTCCGCCAAAAAGCAAACAAAAAGAATCATATTTCTTGTCATATGCTTCTATTTTCTTAGCAAGATATTTAGCAGCCCCCTTAGAGGTTCCATTAAGTGTATTGGTGACTATCTTGACCTTATCCACTTTGGATCTGATATATTTTTTTGCCTCGTTTAAGCCAATCGTATTGTTCCCGATAATATGGTGAGGTACTTTGCCGTTCATCATCGGGGCCGAACCAATAGTATTAAGGTCATCACCGATCACATCACTCAATACTAGAACCACTCCTTTAGCCTTTGTATGATCAGCCAGCTTGCCGCCTTTGATCTGAGATATGGCTTTTCGTACACTATTGAGTGTCTGAATATCAATACCTGATCCCAGTAATGCGGAGGAAATTTTTTGAAAGTTCTCTAAACAGATACCCTCAATCGGTTTCTCGATCATAGCTGAAGCCCCACCTGATAGACAAAAGATGAAAAAATCATCTTTGCCCATTGTCTGCATTGCTTCGATCAATTTATTTGCGCCCTCTATACTCTTTTGTGAAACCAAAGGATGGGTTGAAGTATGATGTTCAATGAAGCTGCATTGACCTTCCTGATGTGAAATGGCTACACCTCCTTGTATCAGAGAGCCTAAGATCTTCTCTGCAGCCTTTGCCATACCCAATCCTGCTTTCCCCACGGAAAAGAGGTACAGTTTGTTGATCTTTTTCAAAGGATAGGCAGTGTTGCAAATGGTGAGATCTTTTTCATTCAGGGTGATATTGTTTTGAATGATCGTATCAGCTTTTACCGCTTTAAGTGCCTGGTTATAGATCTGTGTGAGTAATTTTATATTAGACATATTTTAATACCATCTCATTCCAACCTTTACTGCCTTGGTAGCTTGACTTTTGTATATGGGGTACATTCGTTTCAAGGTAGCTTCCGTCATATTTTTGAATCAAAATGGGTATATCAACATGTTCAAGCATAGCAGTATCGTTTTGACTGTCACCTAGAGCGATCGAACTGACTCTCTCATGATATAGATCTTCAAAAAGTTCTATGGTTTTGATCACAGCAATTCCCTTATCCTGAAATTCACTCATAATGTGATAGAATCGTCCGCCTTTCGTGATTTTTAATCCATAAGTGTGAGCCGACTTCTTTAATGCCTCTAATTTTGTCTTATCTTTGAGAATAAATGGTTCCGTAAAGTCACGCTGTTTTGCGAGGATCACATCTCTCTGGTTCAATCCGGTTAAATGTACAATTTCTTCATCAGACATATCACTCAAACCAGCCATACTACATCTCTCTTTGTAGCGCCTATAGAATTCTAAAATTTTTGTATATGATTTACCAAAGACCATGATTCTCTTATCATCATACTTTTCTAGAAATGACAGATCAAATCCTTGATACCCTTCAGGTATAAAAAGTGCTGCGCCATTCTCAACAATAAAAGGTTCGGATATACCAACTTTTTCTTGTAGATATTCAACTTCAGCTTTCGTTTTACTGGTTGTAAAAATAAGAGGGACCCCTGCTGCTTTGATTTTTTGCAGTGCCTCGAAAGACTCTTCAAAGGAGTAATTATGATGATTTAAAAAAGTACCGTCCAGATCGGTAAATATTAATCGTTTCATACTCATACTATAACATATTAATAAAGTATCATTCATAAATTATTGTTTAATATATATACAATTTAAAATTATTTTTATAATACTATATAATTATAAACAATACACAGTGTATGATCCTGACACTTATTACGCTAATCACAATTCTTGCAATTTACTCTTCAGAATAATTTTTCCTGCTTCTACGCCCGGCTGATCATAGGTATTTACATCTATCAGTTCTCCCACCAAAGATGTAAGCAGTTCATAATAGAAGATCAAAGAGCCGATATTTGACTCTGTCACACTTTGAATAGTGATCGTATCTAAAGGGATATTATTTTGATCCAACAATGCTTCGATCACAGAATCACACTGCATATTGATCAGTTTAGAAAAAGGAAGATTGTTTAGAGTGTCAAGCATTTCCAAATGCGGTAGTGTAATGTCTGGTATTGTGGTATCGTCATGAAAATCTTCGATCTTGATAAAAGTGACCGATTTATCTCTGGTACCTTCCATGATCAGCTGTAAAAAAGAGTGTTGGTCTTCAGGACCGATCAGACCGATAGGTGTAAGCCCTACATGAAAAGCACTGTTACGCTGGTGTTTTCCCAAACTCTCTCCCCAGAGCTGCACATACCATTGACAAAAGTATTTCAGTGTTTCTGAATAGGCAAAAATACAGTTAATACTGTACTGTGCATGATTTTCAGCATAATAGACCGCTTTTTCAAGCAGCATATCATACACATATCCTCTATCAAAGAACCGCTCTTTGATCATTTGTGCACCAGTTAACAGATCCTTGATATCAATACCACATAGTGCCAAAGGTACCAACCCTACCGTTGAAAGCACTGAGAACCTACCGCCTACATTATCGGGAAGATAGAGTACAGAAGCTTCTATCTCTAGCGCATATTTTTCAAGTGGAGAACCCGGATCGGTGATAAAAGTATAAAAAGAGGGATCCTGTTGTAAAGAATAGATATATTTATAGATGGAAAAGGTCTCTACCGTACTTCCTGATTTGGAGATGACCAAAAAATGTGTCTTATTCATATCACATTTGGAGAGCAGTTCATTGATATTTATAGGATCGGTACTTTCAAAAAAATAGAGTTTCCTTGAGAGCTCTTTGACCGGTTTGATGAATTCATAGACCGCCTTGGCACCTAAAGAACTTCCACCGATCCCAATCACCGCGATCGTCTCTATAGTCTCAGGAATACTGCTACAATACTCAAGTATGGGACCAATGTCCTGGTCTGGCAAAGCATAATATCCTATACTCTTTTGTTCTTCCACAATGGCATCAAATGCCTTCTCTTCTGCTCTTTTACTGATTGCACTAAAATAGAGTTTGTTTTTTATCATGTTATATTTTTCCTTTTATGGTCTGCATAGCTTCTATGCAAAGCGTTGTGATCTGTTTAAAATCTTTTTCTTTCATACACTGTTTGGGAACGATCCAGCTTCCACCTGCACAAAGCACATTCTCCAGTGAAAGAAAATCGTTGATATTGCTAAGATTCACGCCTCCCGTTGGGCAAAATCGCATACTCGGAAATGGTCCACCAAATGCCTTGAGTATCTCAAACCCTCCTGCAAGTGTTGCGGGGAAGAGTTTACAATGTTCAAAGCCGTTATTTTTTGCAAGCATCACTTCTGAAGCAGTCGCCACACCTGGGATCAAAGCAACATCCAGTTCCCATGAAGTCTGCATCAATTCCTCACTGATACCCGGACTGAAGACAAATGCTGCCCCATGGTCCACTGCATCTTTAAAATCACTTGCATTGAGTACTGTTCCCGCACCAACATGCATCTGCGGCAAAGCCTTTGAAATGACCTCTATGGCTTTGAGACCTGCCGGGGTACGAAGTGTGATCTCCATAATGTTAATGCCGCCCTCTAGCAATGCCTTGGCAAGCGGGAGTGCATCTTCCTCACTCTCCAGTGCTATGACCGGTACGATAGGTGAAAGTTTCATCACTGCTTCAGATGTCATGCTCGCTCCTTACCGGGAATATCAAAGAGACTTGCACCCTCCTCTGCCATACCTACACTCTGACGTACAGAGACAAAAAGCTCCCTGCCAAACCCGTGGGTATTGGCACTATGGTCCGGTCTTTCAACGGTACGTGCACTTAACTCTGTATCCTCAACTAAAAGCATGATCTCTCCTTTTTTTGCATCAAAACGGATCATATCACCTGTTTTTACCTTTGAGAGCAACCCTCCATCAAGAGCTTCAGGAGAAAAGTGAATGGCTGAAGGCACTTTACCCGATGCACCAGACATACGTCCATCTGTAATAATGGCAACTTTATATCCCTTGTCCTGAAGAGCACCAAGCGGAGGCATGAGTCCGTGCAACTCCGGCATTCCATTGGCTTTTGGACCCTGGTAACGCACGACAGCAATAAAGTCTTTTTCCAACTCACCCTTATGAAAGGCATCCTGTAAAGCTTCCTGGGATTCAAAAACGATCGCTGGTGCTTCAATGAAAAACTGTTCAGGCTTCAAAGCAGAGGTCTTGATGACACTGCGTCCAAGGTTCCCATTGAGAAGTTTCAGCCCTCCCTCTTCACTAAAAGGTGTCTGTGTACTGGACACTACCTCTGTATTGCGCGAAACACGAGGTCCCGGTTCAAATTTCAACATGTTTTCAGCCAAAGCAGGTTCCACTATATAGGTATCCAAGCCTCTACCTACGATCGTCTCCACATCATTATGCGCAAGTCCTGCATCCAAAAGCTGTGAGATCACCACACTCATACCTCCTGCATCTCTAAAATGGTTCACATCTGCCTGTCCGTTAGGATACATTTTACATAACAGAGGTGTCACTTTGGATATCTGATCAAAATCATCCCAATTCAGTATGATCCCTGCAGCTCTTGCCATTGCGATAAGATGGATCGTATGATTGGTAGAACCACCTGTTGCCATCAGTCCTACGATGGCATTAACAAAGCTCTTTTCATCAACGATCTCGGCGATAGGTTTGTAGATTCCTCTTAACTCTGTCATCGTCAAAACCGTTTTTGCGGCATGTGCGGTCAATGCTTCCCGTAAAGGGGTATTGGTATTGATGAAAGAGCTGTTTGGAAGTTGCAGTCCCATCATCTCCAGTAGCATTTGGTTCGAGTTTGCCGTACCGTAGAAAGTACAGGTACCGCTGCTATGATAGGAGGCAGATTCGACTTTAAGCAGAGCATCTTCACTCACTTTGCCTTGGGCAAACTCTTGACGTACTTTTGCTTTTTGTGCATTGCTGATACCTGAAGGCATAGGACCTGCTGGTACGAATACACCGGGAAGATGACCAAAGGCCAAAGCACCGATCACAAGCCCCGGAACGATCTTGTCACACACACCAAGATAGAGTGCACCGTCATAGACATTATGCGAAAGTGCTATGGCAGTTCCCATGGCAATATTATCACGACTGAAAAGACTCAATTCCATACCCGGCTGTGACTGTGTAACCCCATCACACATTGCAGGTACCCCGCCTGCAACCTGTGCTGTTGCACCCAGATCCATCAATGTACGCTTGATCAATGGTGGATAGAGTTTATAGGGCTCATGTGCAGAGAGCATATCGTTATAGGCTGTAACGATAGCAATATTAGGGCTTTCAAGGCCAGCAAGCGATGTTTTCTCACCCTCTTCCATTGGTGCCATTGCATGCGCTAAATTACTGCATCCCAGTTTATTACGGTTGACACCATGTCCTTTGGCTGAAGCAATGCGGTCCAGGTAAATAGATCTGCTCTCTAAAGAGCGTTCACGAATTCTCTCTGTCACTTTTTGTATAACTTCATTCATCGGTAAAATACCTCTATCTCTTTAATCTCTTGGTTCAATACACTGCGTATAGGCATTGTATAGATGTCTTCTCCTCCAATCGCTTCTTCATACACTGCAATTTTCTCTTTTCCTTCAAAATGCAGATAGATATGTTTGGCACTCAAGATCGCATGAAGGGTTAAACTCATTCGTGTATAAGGTGCTGTTGTGGGTTCAATTGTAATACAGAAATTTTCATTTTTAAGATCAAAAGCCTCTTCAAGTTTAATATTCTCCGGGAAAAGGGACGCCGTGTGTGCATCCGTTCCCATACCCAAGATGAGTACATCAAAAGGGGAAAGTATCTCTTTCATCTTTTGTGTACATACCTTTTGTGCCATATAGATATCCGTATCTTTACAATACATTCCTATAAAGTGAGCCTTAGCAGCCTCTTCCTGGAGCAGATATTTTTTGACAAAATGTTCATTGCTCTCTTCTTGGGAAGTATCGACCCATCGTTCATCACAAAGACCTACAGTGACTTTATCCCAGTCAAAGAGTGCTTTTCTAAGTTTTTCAAACAGAGGTTTAGGTGTACTGCCTCCAGAAACAAGTAGGGAGGCTTTTCCCTTTTCGTCAATGGCTTTTTGAAGATTTGCCAGTATACTTTGACTTAATGCCTCTATGAGTGCTTCTTGGTTGCTAAAAAGATGTTCACTCCTACTCATCATGCCAACTCCTGCCGCTTCTTGCGATCAGCTGTACTGCTGCGCTCGGTCCATCGGTTCCCGCACTGTAGCTTTTCATAGGTACCATATCCTCTGCCCAGCCCTCCAAGATCACATCCGCCCATTTCCATGCTGCTTCCACTTCATCTAAACGCATAAAAAGTGTCGGATTCGCACGGATCACATCTAAAAGTAAACGCTCATAGGCATCTGGCTTATGTGCTACCTTTAAAGGGGTATTGAGTTCAAGTTCAACAGGTTTTAACATCATTTGTTCACTTAGACCCGGAACTTTATTCATCAGTTGCAGATGGATACTCTCTTTAGGTTGCAATGCAATAACAAGTTTATTTTCCCAAATACATTTACCTTGATTGGCAAAAATAGAGTGCGGCACACCTTTAAAGTGAATCACGATCTCAGAATTTCGACGTCTCATACGTTTACCGCTTCTAAGATAAAAAGGTACTCCGTTCCATCGCCAATTGTCTATATCTACACGAAGTGCAGCAAAGGTTTCAGTGGTACTTTCTTCCACACCTTCTCCCTCAAGATAACCCGGTACAGGCTTGCCGTCACTTGAACCTTTTGCATATTGTGCACGTACTGTTTTTTGTTCGATGTCCGCAGGTGTCATCATACGAAGCGAACGGAGCACTTTCACCTTCTCATCACGTACACTGTCCGCATCAAGTGAGCAAGGCGGCTCCATGGCTATAAGACAAAGTAGCTGCATCAAGTGGTTTTGTACCATATCACGCATTGCACCATAATCATCGTAATATCCCCAGCGTCCTTCAACACCGACACTTTCAGCCACAGTGATCTGTACATGATCAATATGGTTTGAATTCCACAGCGGCATGAAAAATCTATTTGAAAAACGTAGTGCCATGATATTCTGTACGGTATCTTTACCCAGATAGTGGTCGATACGGTAGATCTGTGATTCTGTAAAATACTTCAGTACTTCAACATTGATCACACGTGAGGATTGAAGATCTCTTCCTATAGGTTTTTCAAGCACGACCCTGCTTTGCGGTGTAACGAGCTCCAAGTTGCTCATAGACTTACAGATCGTACCAAAAAAATCAGGTGCCGTAGAAAGATAATTGACCCTCTGACGTTCCGGATACTCATCTAGTAACGCTTTCAGCCCTCTATAGCTCTCTAAGATGTCAAATTCAATGGTTACGACATGAAGCTGTACCTTAAAATACTCAAATTTTTCCTCTTCAAAAGCATCATCAGATAAAAACTCCTTGAGTTTGGATTTCACCAGATCACAATGTTCATCATTACTCATTGGTACTCTGGTGGCAGTGATAATACGACTCTTCTCATCCAGATAACCGCTATTGCTCAAATGGTACAATGCAGGCATCAACTTCCTGAATGCCAGGTCCCCATGCCCTCCAAAAATTGTAATATCACATAAACTTTCCATTGTATCCATTTGATCCACCTTCCTTTCACGCTCTTCGTAAAATCACTGTTCTATCAAATTCTTAGGCCACGTTTTTATTATAACACGTTACTATCTATCAATCATTATAACCCAATATAATCATATATAATCATTTTTTTGCCTATATTTTATGCAATGTAGATTTTGAAAAAGGTATGCCCTTAAAGTCTATCATGTGCATAATAGGCAGCTCCCAATAATGCAGTTTCTGGATTTAAAGAGACTTTCACCTGCATTGCCTGTAACATCTCATTAAAACGGCCTTTACTTAAAAAACCGTTCATGAAATGGTTATTGGCAAGTATTTGTAAGATTTTGGGAGCAATACCACCGCCGATATATACTCCACCAAGTGACATACTTTTTAAGGCTAGGTTTCCCGCTTCAGCACCATAGATCTCTGCAAAAAGTCTCAATGCCTCCATACAGAGCGGGTTGTGTTCCTTCAGTGCACACTCACTCACCATTGCACTACGGTCTTTCCCTTCGGGTATGTTCAACATAGATGCGGGCTGTGCGGAGAAATCGTTTTCCACTAAAAATTCATAGAGTGTATAGATCCCCGGGCCTGAGAGTATTCTTTCAAAACTCACATGTCCTGGATAGCGATTACGCATCCATTTCAACAGTGCATCCTGCTGCGGTGTCAAAGGCGCAAAATCACTATGCCCTCCTTCTGAGCCGATAGGATAATAGACACTGCCGTCATAATACAACATCGCTTCTCCCAGTCCAGTACCTGCAGCGATCACTGCCCGATTTCCATCCATCTGACGACCTTTGGGATTAAGATCCACAAATTCATCTTCAGGAACATACAACATACCATAGGCTGTAGCTTCAAGATCATTCAGCAGACGTACCTTTTGAATTCCTAAATGATCCTTCAGATCTGATGTCGTGATATCCCAGGGTAGATTTGTCGTACGGCAGCGCCCTTCAATGACCGGTCCTGCGATACCGAAACATGCCGCATCTATAGATGGCAGTGAAGTCTTTTGCCTAAATAGCATGATCACTTCATTAAGATCTGAAAACTCCCTACTGGAAAACTGATGCTGTGCTATGACATTCAGTCTCTTATTTTTGTGCTCAAAAAGTGCGAGATTCGTTTTTGTACCACCTATATCTCCTGCCAATATCATGCTAACTCCCTATACTTCTATACTGTAAGATCATGCAAGGAATCCTGCGGTGATAACAGAAACATAAAGGCTTCCAAGAATGCTTTATCTGTTTCTACAGGTGAACGTTGATAAAATGCTTTCCAAGCTTCTGAACGATGTTCATTATAATGCTTCAAAGCATTATCCTTTTCCCAAGATATTCGTACCGCATGACCTATGAGTACATCCATAATGAGATCATTTTCAAGATGGAGGTCAGGGTTTTCCCTAAAAAGTCTTGCCAGGCTCTCGATCAGTTCAATATTCAACTGGCGGTAATCAGGGGCATAGATACTTTGTAAAAGTGCATCGATCTTCAAGGCAAAACTTTGTTCACCTGCTGTTGATTCCAATGTCAGTTCCGAACCGATCCTGTTTTGTACATTATATTTATCTCCAATGACCAAGCCGCTGCATTGATGTAACAAATACCATATATCCTTATAGAAAACAGGGGAAAGCGGACCTACCATACCCCTTTCATATCTCCATTGCGACCAGTCAGTGACTTTGCCAAGCTCCCTAACGGCCGGACCTTCTTTCATCGATTCAAAGGAAGGTGTACCCGATGCATGTAAATTTTCATGAACAAGAAACAGTGAGACCTCTCTTTTAAATGATTTTAATACCCTATGCAAACGGTCATAAATTGCGTGAGGAGCTAAACTGAGCAACGTTTCATAAGCATCGGCCATATGCAGGTTCTCCTCCCTGCTTATCTGTCCTACAAGCAACTGAATAAAGTACCAGGTACGAATCGTTAGCATATTTTCAAAAAGTTCAGGTTCATTTCTGATCATATATCCAAGATGTAAAATGATCTCCTGTGTCAAGACACTCTCTGCTGTATTATTACCACAATATTCCATGATCGTTTTAACGATATCACTACTTTCATGCGGTTTTGAAAATGTCGCTTTTCCACTGTATGACCGTCCTACTGCAAGACGCTTTTGCCGTATCACTATATCAAGCAATACATCTTCGATACGGTCATCATATTTTTTGGTAAGATCAGCGATACGCCGTACCAGATTCCACTCATGACACACGGTAGCTAATTCATAAAGATTTTGAGCAAAGAGTGACAATGTTACATTTTCCTGTTTCACGGAAAATACGAAATCTGCACCCTTACGTTGCCACATTTCTTCAAGTGCATAGGTTTTATATAAACGATTTTTTTCACCCAAAAGTATCTCTATGAGTACCGCGTCATCCTGATCTCTAAGAGACTGTATTTCCTCTGGACTCAAGTATGTATGGATTTCAGTTTCCTTCAAACAGATGCCCAATCTATTATTTGACACAATTTCTGCAGCTTGAAATGTAAAACCGTGAATATCTTGTATACGTTCTATACACGCTAGACCCAATAATTCTTTCAATGGGCCTGTCTGAAGAGTAATCGTACCACTCTGCTCTTTTTGTATATCATCCAATAGTTCAACCAATGCACCGCGTTCACCATCAGAAAACATCGATTCACGAACAAAAAACGGTATGATAGGGTTGCCTCTTGCATCCCACTGCATAGCAAGGAACTTTAATGATGCCCGAAAATGTTCTACTAATAATTGATTGTCAGCTGAAAAATAAAATCCATGCGGATTAAAATAATAAGGAAGAAAAACGATCTCTTCACTTCCATAGAAGTGAACCCTTGCAGTCGTCATGGTCCTAGCCACCATCAATTCCCTACCACTTAAAGAAAGTTTTTTATTTTGACCCAAAAACGTATGAAGCATGGAGAGTTGATCAGCATGTAAGATCCGTATAGGCTTGATCTCTTCGATCGTTTCACTTTCAAAACCAAGCGCTACCAATTTTTCTTTCACCGAAGCATTTTCAGCGATCACCGGGACCAGAGGTTTTGTATTGAAACTGTGTCCGATACGTTGGTGACGTTTGAGCGGATCTATATCTTCCGGAGTCAAAAGACCGTCAAGCATCATATCGCAGAGCATATAGAGGCTCTGTGCCCATACCAGTGGTATATTTTCATTGGCAACACGTTTTTGACTTCCAGGATCCTCTTTTTCTGCCGTGATACTCTCTTTGGGAACAATATAGAGTTCGGGCAAAAGCTTTTTCCCATCCTGTTCCACAAAAAGCGGTTGCAGTTTTTGCTTCCATTGCTCGATCTCTTCTTTCTCATCACGTATCAGTGCATCCAGCAGTAAATAGGTGAAAAATAGAGGCCATTCTGATTCAATATGTTCAAATTCTCGTAACTCTGAAGGTTCATAGTGTAAACGGGTTGCATCTTCGATACTGCTTTGATGGCCATCGAGCAAAAAACGTTTACACCCGTAATTTCCTGCAAGTTTTTTGATGATCTTATCACGTGTACGCTTGACCAGTTTTGTATCTTCAACCGCATAGGCAGGATACCCGATAATACTCAGTAGTGCCGCATCCGTCTCTTTGGAGTTGGATTCTCTAGGCAGTAATCCCTGTAACGTGAAACGAGAACGTGCGATATCACTGGGAACCACATGGATCACCGCTTCGTGGTTTGGCAGATCGGCAAAAAGATTAAAACCGTCCAAGGCTTCAAGTGCTGCTTTTGCCATGCCTACGGAACTGCCATTGACCTCTGTATTTCCATGATTGATCTTATTTCCGCGCTCCCAGATACCATAATCAGGGGTACAGTAGGTATGGCTGATGTAGTGCACCATATTTTGTACAAAATCAACTTCATCCATTGTATAGATAATATGTAGTCCAGAAGCGGTCATTTGCGAGACCATCAATAAAAAAAGAGAGCTTGCATCAAGCTGCAGATGCCCCCATTCCTCATCTCCGACCACGGCTAAGCCTGTTTTTGTACCATACTTCGCATGCAGTGCATCTATGGGATTGTGTGTTTTTTTAAATGCTTCGATCCTGTCTGACTGTCTCATCATGGCAGTGAGCAGTCCTCTCATCAGTTTGACCACACTCTGGCTTAGAAGATAGGTTCGATGATGGTGAGGATCACATTTTCTATAGGCAAGTGCGAGTCCCCAAACACTCAAAATGCTGTAAACATTGTCTCTTACCCAGGCATCGGTATAATCCCCATGGGCATTGACCGCTGTACTTGCAGGTAGCAACCCTGTGATAGGATCTTGCCGTGAGAGAATGATCTTGTCAACAACTAGAAAATGTCGATCAAGTGTAGCCTGAAGTGTATCTTGATTCATATATCTCACCTTTTGCAGCATACTATTCATGAATATAGATTATATAGCTATAGTACATTTATATTACTTAAGTTAATTATAATCCAATTTTGGAAAAAAGTATAATATTATTGTTTCAATTTTAATCAGTAGATAGAGAGATTTCTTATATTGTCATTTTCTTTGATATCTTTTTATAGCATCCAAATAACCGCTTCATTCTCTAGGTGACGAGCCTTAAAAAAATGATACTGCTGTCTGATGCAACCAAAGTAAATTAGCTACAAATAGACGAATCTCTTGCACTGTCTGCGGCAAATCTATAATAGGAGTTTGATCCTTTATCATATATTTTTATTAGTAAAATATGATTGTAGTCACTTAATGATTACACACTCTACTTCTAAACCTGCCCCTCATCATCATACATCCACTTATAGTATTGGTGTGCCATACGAGTTGAATTAAATTCTCGCACTACATCATTCATAGCATATTTCATAATTTTCACCCATTCATTCATGTCATTATAATACAAGGGTAAAATAACGTTTTCAAGTTTATCCATCATCGCTTTATGATCATAATGATCTTGGTCATGGGTAGGCAAAGAAGCATCTGCTGTGGCTATAGAAAATGCATTTACCCCGTCTTTGGCAAATTCTGGATGCCATCCGTCATTGATAGAAAAATGAATCGAAGCATTCATACTTGCGGACATACCACTTGTACCACTGGCTTCACGTGTTACACGTGGTGTATTAAGCCATATATCACTTCCCTGTTTAAGCATTTTAGAAAGGTTTAACTCATAACCAGTCAGCACAGCCATATTTTTATAGCCATGGCTCAACTCAATAAGTTCATTAAACATATTGATAGCACCCGCATCATTAGGATAAGGTTTTCCTGCCCATATAATCTGTACAGGATATGTTGTATTATGCATTAGCTTATGAAAACGTTCAAAATCATAAATGAGTAATTCTGGACGTTTGTATTCAACAAAACGACGAGCCCAAACTATGGTTAGGGTATCAGTAGAAAACACTTTTCCTGTTTGATTGGCTACCTCTTCAAAAAGAATTTTTTTAAGGTGTTTTTTACGTGCAATAATTCCATAGTCTTCATGCTCATCCAGCGCTCTTAATAATGGTTTATCAACCCAAAATCTACGATTTTGTGCATTGGTAATCCCAATTATCTCACATCGTCCATCAACATTTTTCCACATTTTGTTTGCTACTTTTTCATGTATTTTAGATACAGCATTGGCACGTTTAGATGTTTTCAATGCACCAATTGTTAAACAAAATTTTTCATCATAATAATGAAGTTTATCTTGGATCTCTTTTAGAGAATATCCGTTAAAAAATCCCATTTGGGCTAAAAGATAGACATTGTGTTCTTCATTTCCTGCCTTTTCGGGAGTATGTGTCGTAAATACCACATGTTCACGCACTGCTTCAAACGTTTTATATGTATTTAACAACTCAAATACCAATGGTAATGCATGCCCCTCATTCATATGGTAAACATCGACTTTCTGATTGAGTGATTCGAGTGCTTTCACACCACCGATACCCAAAACAATTTCCTGTGCTATACGTGTTTCTTCATTTGGATCATAAAGTTTATGTGTGATAGTACGGGAAAGAAAATCATTTTCAGGAATATCTGTTGTGAGTAAAACAAGCGGTGCAGAACCAAACACTCTGCTAGGCATGACCAGTACCTTCACTTGGACAGGTTGACCATTGACGTTTACGGTTACTCTAACTTCAGGATCTTCAAGAAAAGAATAGTATTTACGGGTATATTTTAAATCTAAAGTGCGATCTATATGCCGATCCTGGTCATAATACCCATAACTCCAAAGTATACCCACACCAACCATATGCTGCTCAAGGTCGTATGCACTACGCATATGAGATCCTGCCAAAAATCCCAATCCGCCAGAATAAATTTTAAGCGATTGATCTATCGCAAATTCCATTGAGAAATAAGCTACTTTTGTTGCATATTGGCTGTTAATTTCATAATGCACCAAATTTTTCATTCTATTTTTTCCTAAAATTAATTATTACGCACAAACACACACCTATCAACAAGGCGAGAACTGTATCCCCCATTCATTATCATACCATGCAAGTACTTTATCAGATCATAGGACCCCTTTATATTCTTACATCATTATAATTAAGATATAGTATAAAAATGATTACAAAATTGTTTCATTTTTAATCCAATACCTAATATTTAATCTATTTAAAAAACGCTAAAATAAGATAATTAATTCTTTTTAAAGGTAAACAATGAGTCTTCATGCCTATGCTGGAAAACTGGCACCGAAATCAATTCTTGTAAATGTTCCTGAACTCATCAGTGATTACTATACTAAGATTCCCGATACAAAAGACAGAGCCCAGTGTATCAGCTTCGGAACCTCTGGGCACCGTGGTTCTTCACTGCGTAAAAGCTTTAACGAGATGCATATCCTTGCTGTAACACAAGCCGTCTGTGACTACCGTAAAAAAGAAGGTATAGAGGGGAGACTCTTTATGGGTATGGATACCCATGCACTCTCTTATCCGGCACAGCTCACTGCCATTGAAGTCTTGGCAGCCAATGAGGTCGATCTCTATATCGCCAAAGATTTCGGCTATACACCCACACCTGTCATATCCCATGCTATTTTGACACACAATGCAAAAGGCGGACCGCTCTGTGACGGTATCGTGATCACTCCTTCACACAACCCGCCGTCAGACGGAGGTTTTAAGTACAATCCTCCCCATGGCGGACCCGCAGATACCGATGTCACAGACTGGATCGAAACAAGAGCCAATGAAATTCTGGAAAATGACCTGAAAGATGTCAAAAAAATCCCCCTTGAAGAGGCGTTAAAAGCACAAAATCTCACCCACTACGACTATGTGACCCCTTATGTAGAGGATCTTGAAAATGTGATAGATATGGATACCATTGCTGCTTCAGGTATTCTCATTGGGGCAGATGCCATGGGTGGTTCTGGTGTGGCATACTATGCAGCGATCAAAGCGCGTTACGGACTCAACATGGAAGTGTTTCACGATACGCTGGACTCTACATTCTCCTTTATGCACTGCGACAAGGATGGCAAGATACGTATGGATTGTTCTTCCCCTTATGCTATGGCAGGACTGGTTGCGCTTAAAGAGAAGTATGACATTGCCTTTGGGAACGATACGGATTTTGACCGTCACGGTATTGTCACAAAAAGTGTCGGTCTCATGAACCCCAATCACTACCTCAGTGTCGCCATCAACTACCTGACACAAAACCGCCTGGAGTGGAACAGTGGTCTGGGTATAGGGAAAACACTCGTAAGCAGCTCTATGATCGACCGTGTCGCCAATGACCTGCAAAAAGATGTGATCGAAGTACCAGTCGGATTTAAGTGGTTCGTAGATGGTCTGATCAACGGTTCTATCTTCTTCGGTGGAGAAGAGAGTGCGGGTGCCAGCTTCTTACGTAAAGACGGTTCGGTGTGGAGTACCGACAAGGATGGTATCATCATGACGCTTCTGGCCGCAGAGATCTTGGCCGTGACAGGGAAGGACCCCGGTGTGCATTATCAAGAGTTGACCCAAAAGTTCGGGGCTCCCATCTACGCCCGTATCGATGCACCTGCAGATGAGCAGCAGCGAAGTATCCTTAAAAAACTCTCTCCGGATGATGTAAAGGAAGAAGTACTTGCCGGTGAGCCGATCGAAGCGATATTGACCAATGCACCGGGTAACGGTGCTGCCATAGGCGGTCTGAAAGTCGTAGCAAAGAACGGATGGTTCGCACTGCGTCCGTCAGGAACCGAACCGATCTACAAGATCTATGCCGAGAGTTTCATCGATGAAGCGCATCTCAAACTGATACAGCAAGAAGCACAGGCCATGGTCAGTAAACTGTTTTAAGTGCCTCTAGGAGGCACTAGATCTTCTTTATACTTTTTTCAGATAGATCACTCCCAAAGGCGGCAGTGTCAGTGTGATCGAATATTCACGTCCGTGCATTGTTTCTTTGATCGATGTAATCGCTTCTGTATTACCGATATTCCACCCCTCATAACAACTTGACTGGGAATTAAAGATCTCAACATACTCACCTTCACAGGGTACACCTATTTTATAGTTTTCCCATGTCTCATCTGCAAAATTGCACACGATATACACCGTCTCATCAGGGAGATCACTCTTACGCATGAAACTGATGCAGTTATGCTGATAGTCGCCATCGTCTATCCACTCAAACCCAATATGCTTTTCATCGTGCTGGTACAACGCACGCTCATTACGATAGATCAGATTAAGATCACTCAGCATCTTTTGCAGTCTGGCATGATAGGGATCATCAAGAAGATGCCAATCGATGCTCTCTTCGAAATTCCACTCACTGTACTGGGCGATATCCCCTCCCATAAAAAGAAGTTTTTTACCCGGATGTGCCATCATATAGGCATACATGGCACGCAGGTTGGCGAATTTTTGATTGGTGTTACCAGGCATCTTGTTGATCAGGGAACCTTTCATATGTACCACTTCATCGTGACTCAAAGGCAACATAAAATGCTCATCAAACGCATACCATAGGCTGAAAGTGAGCTGATGGTGATGATGCTGACGATGTATGGGATCAAAACTCATGTACTTCAGCGTATCATGCATCCAACCCATATTCCATTTAAACCCGAACCCAAGACCGCCGATACTCGTAGGCCGTGTGACCATTGGCCATGCCGTGGACTCTTCAGCGATCATCATAATATCAGAGAATTCACCATAAAGACTCTCATTAAGTTTACGTAAAAAGGCAACCGCTTCAAGGTTTTCATTTCCCCCGTTGACATTGGGTGTCCACTCCCCCTCTTTTCTCGCATAGTTCAGATAGAGCATGGAAGCCACCGCATCCACGCGTATACCGTCAATGTGGTATTTGTCCAGCCAGAACATCGCTGATGAGATGAGAAATGACTTTACCTCGTTACGTCCATAGTTAAAGATATAACTTCCCCATTCAGGGTGAAAACCCTTTTGCGGGTCTTCATGTTCATAGAGTGCCGTACCGTCAAAATTGACAAGTCCGTGCATATCTACAGCAAAATGCGAAGGTACCCAGTCCATAATGACACCAAATCCGTTCTGATGCAGCACATCGATAAGATACATCAGGTCATGAGGCTCACCAAAACGTGCCGTAGCGGAAAAATAACCTGTCACCTGATACCCCCATGAACCAAAATAGGGATACTCTGTCAAAGGCATGAACTCCACATGGGTATAGTGCATCTGTTTGAGATACGCCAGAAGTTCTACAGCCAGTTCCCTGTAGCTGAGATAGCGATTCCCCTCTTCTACTTTCCGCTTCCATGAACCAAGATGCATTTCATACACAGCGACCGGTGCATCATATGCATTGACTTTATGGCGTGTCTTCATCCACGTATCATCCTGCCAGTCATACCCATCCACACTCCATATACAGGAAGCCGATTTGGAAGGTTTCTCAGAGAAAAAAGCAAAAGGATCGCTCTTGTCATGAACAATATGATGAAACTTCGAGACGATGTGGTACTTATAGGTCAAGCCCTCTTCCACACCTTCAATAAACCCCTCCCATATGCCAGAGTCATCTTCCCGCAGTTTAAGAGGATGTGACTCTGTGGCATAGTCATTAAAGTCACCACGTACACTTACACTCTGTGCATTGGGTGCCCACACAGCAAAGTGTATGCCATCCACACCTTCGTGATGCATTTTATGCGCACCGAATTTTTCATAGAGTTTCGTATGGTTCCCCTCTTTGAAGAGATAGATATCAAGATCACTCAATCTTGAGACATTGTAATGCATAGCATGTGTCATTTGTGCTCCTTGTTTTTAAGGCGACCCTGCATGATATGACGATAGAGGTCTTCATAACCCTGTGCCGCTTCTTCCCAGTTAAAACGCTTTAGCATGGCATTATGCTGGAGTTTTTCAAATCCCGATCTATCCTGATACCAGGTATTGACTGCCCATTGTACAGTCCCTATCAGTGCCTCGGGTGTTGCATTGTAAAACTTAAATCCTGTGCCGCTTTCATGCACACTGTCATAATTCTCTATGGTATCATCCAGCCCTCCGGTCGCATGTACAATAGGCAGGGTCCCATAACGCAAACTGTAGATCTGATTAAGTCCACAAGGTTCAAAAAGTGAAGGCATAAGGAACATATCACTGCCTGCTTCTATTTTATGGGCGATATCATTGCGGTATCCGATATAACAGGCGAACTTTTCAGGATATTTGGCGGTACATTCCGAGAAAAAGTTCTCTGCCCACTTCTCTCCGGTACCCAAGAGTACGATCTGAATGTCCAGTTTCATTAATTCATCCATAGCAGCACTGAGCAAGGTGATGCCTTTTTGTTCCACTAGACGGCCAACCAGACCTATGAGCGGTACTTCGTCTCTCTGTGGAAGATCGAACTCTTTTTGCAATGCTGATTTACAGAGTGCTTTCCCCGATAGATCATCAAGATCAAAGGTTGCAGGGATGAAGCTATCTACTGCCGGGCTCCACTCTTCATAATCTATCCCGTTCAGGATACCGTAGAGTTTATACGCCTTTGCATCAATAAGCCTGTCCAATCCCCATCCAAACTCAGGTGTACGTATCTCCTGCGCATATTTCTGACTCACCGCATTGATGGCATCTGCATGTACGATACCGCCTTTGAGCAGATTGATGCCGTCAAACTCTTCAAGTTCATCTGCATTAAAGTGCTCCCATCCTACACCCAACACATCCATCCCACCTTTATAAAATTTACCCTGGTGCTGCATATTATGGATGGTCAAAAGCGAGCCTGTGTATTGAAAATCAGGATCAAAAGCATACGTAGTGTTGAGCAAGACAGGTATGGCTGCCGTATGCCAGTCATTGACATGGATAACATCTGGTTTGAGATGCAGCTTTTTGGCTAACTGCATGACTGCCTTGGAGAAGAAAATGAAGCGATTGTCATTGTCATCATAGCCTCTGCCATCTTCATCATACAACCCTTTTCTTCCGAAAAACCCTTCATGCTCTATGAAGTAAATAGGTACATCACTTCCCGGCAAGACACCCTCATATACAGTTGCCCATGCTTCAGCCATACTTCCCATTGGAACCCCTAAGGAACCTTCAAGTGCTTTCAAACCATACTTTTCCTTGTCTACAATATAGTAGCGGGGCATTACCACACGGACATCATGTCCAAAAGCACGAAGTGCTTTTGGAAGTGCTCCGGAGACATCTGCCAGACCGCCGCTCTTAGCAAAAGGCACCACTTCAGAAGCTGCTAGTAAGATATTGAATTTATCCACGATAACCCTCTTCTTTCAATTTCTTATATTCTTTAATATACATTTCCCCACTCTCTCTCCAGGAAAAATCACACAGCATATTATGTTTTACTATCAGGTTATATTGTGTTTTTGTGCCATAAAGCTCTAAAGCATTTGTAACAGCAGATAGCAATGCATGATGGTCAGCTTTTTCAAAGACGATCCCATACCCTTTTTGACTTTTGCGATCAAAGACTGCATGATCATGTACGGTATCTGCCAATCCTCCTACACTGCGCACGATAGGCATCGATCCATAATGCATTGCGATCATCTGTGCCAATCCGCAGGGTTCGAATAGTGACGGCATCAAAAAGAAATCTGAAGCTGCATACATACGGTGGGAGAGTGCTTCATTGTAGCCTGACTCCAGATAGATATTGTCATGTTTTTTCGCTAACACTTCGAGTGCGTCATGGTATTTTGCTTCTCCATCACCCAGTACGACAATATTACATTCCATCAAAGCCATCTCAGGTAAAGCATCAATAAGGATCTCTAATCCTTTCTGCCAAGTAAATCGTCCTATAAATATCATGAGAGGTCGTTGAGGCTCTTTCATCTTTATCTCTTTCAGAAACGCACTTTTGTTGGCTTCTTTTCCTCTTAGGTCCTTATAGGGGGACACAAGTATCTTATCACTGGAGGGCGAGAACTGTTCAGTATCTATACCATTGACTATGCCTATCAGTTTAGCGCTGTGGTATTGCAAGAATCCCTCAAGACCACACCCGAACTCCGGGGTTAATATTTCTTTGGCATAGGTAGGGCTGACCGTTGTGACCCTGTCGGCATAGGCTATCCCTGCTTTCATAAAATTCACCTGTCCGTAAAATTCCAGGCAATCCATATGAAAATATTTCTCATCAATACCTAGTCTGGCTAGTGCTTTTTTTTCAAAGATTCCCTGGTAGGCAAGGTTATGAATGGTAAAGAGACTTTTAGTCTTAATCTCTGGCTCATTTTCTAATAAAAGCGGCAGCAAGGCAGTTTGCCAGTCATTAAGGTGTACGAATACATACGGTTCACGTTTCAATATTTCCAGTATCGCATAGTTAAAGAGTGCAAACCGAATATCATTATCGGCATAACCGCCTTGAGAAGGTCCATAGAGGAACGCTCTGTCACACAGCATTGGTGTATAGACAAAACGGTAGGTCATATTTTTATATTTACAAATATAAAGTGTTATGGGATAGGCTCTTTCTCCCATCATGATATCAAATGTTTCACCTACTGCCTCTATACAAAACACTTCACGATCTATGAACTGATAAAGAGGCATGATGACATCAACATCATAGGTTTCATTCAATGCTCTTGGCAAACTGTATGCTACATCCGCAAGTCCGCCGCTTTTTGCAAAAGGATACACCTCACTTGCAGCAAATAGCACCCGTGTATCACTCATTAGCACTCTCCCGTAAAAGCTTCGCCGCATGTTCAGGTGCCACAGGGTTGATCATGATGCCTGTACTCACTTCAAATCCGGCCATATGGTAAAGACGCGGCATGATCCGGATCGAAAAACGGCACATCTCATCTATATGTGTGAGTATATCATATTCAAAGTCTTTCGCCTGTAATGGTGGTGTACTGATGGTTAGATTAAATGTAAAACAACCCAACTGTTTTTTCATATTTTTTAGTATTATATGTAGCAATGATGCAACTTCTACTATAGATGTATCTTGAAGGGTATCGATCTGTCCTAGTGCCTGTTTAGAACTGATGATCACTTCAAAAGGATAGGCACTGGCATATGGACAGTAGGCTGTGAAGGCACCATGCGTCGCTACAATGCGTTCACTGGATGCTTCCTCATGCTCGATCTCTGATTCCAACAACGCACATACATTATGGTTATAGTAAGTAAAGCTGCGCTGATATCTCTCTTTGAGTAGCTTTGGTACAATGGGAAGTCCTATGATCTGTGTATGACAGTGTTGCTGTGAAGCACCTGCCTCACTCCCCTCATTTTTAAAAAGTGAAATATAGGCAATACGTTCATCCTTCCGCAGATCAGAAACCCTTGCTCGAAGTGTTTTTAACCACTCTACCACTGCACGCTCACTCCATTGTATGATGGAGGTATGGTGTTCAGGTGTATCGATGATCAGTTCATGTGCTCCAAAGCCTTCCCAATGCTCAAAAAAACCATAATGATGTTCATACGGAGCTTCGATCTGAACCGCTTTATAAAGGTTTGGTACCACACGCGTTTTCCACCCTTTTTGATTTGGAAGAGAACTATTTTCTCTTATAGCAAAGATCTCATGAGGCGTCATGGATTCATTTCCTTCACAAAATGGACAATGTTCCTCTTTAAGGATCTCTTCCTTCTCTTCTGTGCCGTAACAGTTGGGTCGATGCAGCCGCTCGGGTGCAATGATCACATGCGTGCCATGTACACGGTCATGTCTAATGTCAGACATCTTTTACCTCCAGTGTACCCTTGAGGGACATATCCTTACTGAACGGCACTACCATAGCAAAACTGATCCCCTGTACACTGAGGTCAAATCCCTGTTCACTTTGAGAAAGTGTTTTAAGTTGGAAATAATGGATATCACAGCTTTGATCAAGCGTGATAACAATATTTTGATTGAGTTCTGCATCATAGATCTCAAGTGTATCAGTCGACAACACAGTTCCCTGATCCAGCAGAGGATCCCCATTAATGGTGATAGACTCATAGTCACAAAAGTGAAAATTGTGTTCAAGTACATACTTGAATCTACCTTCTGCCTGTGTAGAGAGAGTTATCTCAAAATCAAATCCGTGTTTATGTGGGATATAGGTCTTCTTCATCTTTGTAGGTAGTTTATGCGGAAAATACAAACCTCCATTCCTGGTAAAGACCATGCTCTTTTTATCCACGAAAAGATCAAAAGGCTGATTGGAGAAATCTCCGAACTCATGAAAATTACAATATTTGAAATTATCCGTACAGAAATTCTCATCCGAAATATGATCGATAAAAGAGTTTTTGAGATACCAGTCATAAATGATCTCATTACGCAAAGCATCATCGATCTCAACTGCGGCATGGTGGATTGTATCGATCCCCTCTTCTGCCATAGGTACCTCTTCTTTAGGTGTCTCTTCGAACAAACGCTGATGATAGGCCTCTTTACGACGTGTTAAAGTATTCTGCCAGTTAAAACACGATTCTCTGCTGTCAAATTCTACCATTTGTCCCCCATGTGCACTATCAAATCGGAAGATATGTTTTGGTGTCACAGCTTTCACCTTGTCATAGCCGTCCAATTCATTTTGATCGGTCACCAACACACTTTTTTTCTTATACCGTATATTCTCTGCCTCGATAATATAATGATAGGCATTGTCTCTGAGGTTTGGCAGATAGAGACCTCCAAATACCCCATGCCATAAGGCATCATTGGTCTGTGCTTTATAGAGCGCTGTATCGAAGTCTGACTTTTTGACCTCCTGGCGTACTTTTGCAAGCTCCATCATACGTTTATGGATACGGTTGCTCTCCTCATACTTCACAAAGAAATTTTTCCAGATACCGCCTTTAAGGAACTTCACACCCTCTTTCTCGTAACGGTCATGTCCCATCTCCTCTTTAAATGCTTCGAGTTTCAGTGTATCATCTGCACGAAGGCTCCACTCCCCCATCTCATAATAGGAGACATTAGGCAGATAAGCAATACCTCGTGTACACTCCTCTTCATAATAGGTACCATAATGCATCGTCTCGATCTCATCATCGGCTAACACAGCCTGCACAAATTTTTCAAGCCACCCTTTTTCATAGACCCATTCATAGGTGCCAGGCCACATACCGAACTTCTCTGCATCATCAAAGATGATCGCTGCAGCGTTCTCCTTCCTTTTGTAGGATTTTATCGCTTTGATGGCAGCATCCACATTTAAAAAAGGGATCGCATAACGCAGCTTCTTGCTGATAGGAAAAAGACCGATCTCATGGCCTCCCTCTTCACTCATATAGTATCCATCCAGGATATTTTCATCAAAACCGGCACACTGAAAATGGTAATCATCCATGACGGTATATTTTATACCTGCACGCTTTAGATCAGGGATAAGAGAAGATTCCCAAACACGTTCTGTGAGCCAAAGCCCCTTTGGTGATTGTTTAAAATCAGATGCAATGGAGTCATTGAGCATTTTGATCTGTGTCACACGGTCTTCTGAAGGTATCACACTCAGGATCGGTTCATAATACCCTGCAGAAAAGAACTCGATAGTTCCACTCTCTGCCAATCTCTTGATCTGCTTATAGAGTTTAGGATGAAATACTTCTATCTGTTCCATAAGCCATCCGCTGCAGTGGACAGCAAAACGGAACTCCGGATATTTACTCATTACTTCAAAAAATGGACCATAACAGACTGCTACACCATGTTTGATGACCCACTCGAAATTGTCGACAGGCTGATGCATGTGAATGCCAAAAAGTAGTTTTGTTTTATTTCCCATCTTTTTTCCCTTCTTTATGTGATATCTTCTTCATAAAGATATGCATTATACGAACCAGTTATGGACATAGGTTTCATCCAGATCGATAAAGAGTGCACCATAACCAGGCATCGTCTGTATGATCTCGCTCCCTTTGAGTATTTCAAAACGCAAATGCACCGTTGTGTAGTCTTTAAAGTGTACTTTTGAAATGGAGAGTTCTATACGCTCATCTACAGCAAAACGTATCCCTTCCTTTTCATAAGGACTATCCAAAGGAAAATTGAAATGAATATGCTCTCCAGTCTCTTCGACGATGACCTCGAGTTTCATGTGCGACATTTTCAAAGATCCAATATCCCCTTCCAGGGCCAGAAAGATCTTTTCATCATCATGGCCGTAATAGATCATATCTATAGGTCCGCGTACCCGGTCCATGGTTGAGTAGAGCTTGCTCTCATCCACACTTCCACAGCCGATCCATTCAAAAAAAGTACTCTGTTTTCCATCAATGGAGGGTGAAATGTGGGCGTGCGGTTTGACCAAGAATGAAACCGAACTCTTCTGTGATATGATCGGCATGAAAAGATCAGAAGGCGGCTGCATATGCATCAGGCGGTAAATCATGATGAGATGCTCCCTGAAGAGCTTATCAAATTCCAATCCGAACTCTGTAACATGATCATCACCATACCACCAAAACCAGTCACTGCACTCCGAAGCCAGGAAGTGAAATTTGACCTTTTCTTTCACTTCATCGGAGATCTCTCCCTCATGGTTATCCACATCACGCCGTGTTTGATAAATCAGTTCCCATGCACGATTCTTTTCACTGTGTCCAGACCAGGTATCAAAATTGCCATGTATCCAGCTCCCTGGTGCAAGTTTCTCCAGTTTCCCAGGATCTAATAAACGTGAGACTTCATCCATAGTGACCGTTCTGCACCATGACGTTTGCAAAAAGCGTCCATAGAGTGCCATAAAAAAGTCATAGGCATTGTTTTCAAAAAACTCCCAGGCATTTTCACCATCTAAAATAACAAACACCGTAGCATTTTTCTGTGCATGCCGGAGAGGTTCTATAGCATGCACAAAATGCTCACTTGCGTCATGTCCGGATTTAAAACGGTAGTTAAATCCTATCATGTCACTGAGTCCATGGTCACGAAATCCTATGGTCACATCATTATAGACGTAGGGTTTATAGAGATTCTCACGTGTATCGTCCCCAAGTGATCGAAAGAGGATCGCTTCATCCGTGGCTATCCAGGCGATCCCCCGCTCCTTGTATATGGCTATACTCTCTTCATCGACTGCACCTTCTGCGGGCCAAAACCCTGTAGGCGTAGCACCAAAGGTCTCTTTATAGAGTGCGATGGAGCGTTCGACCTGCTCAATGGCATCTTCTCTGAGTGACATCGGGTTGTCAGGCAGAGTGGTATGAGAATTGGCACGCTTTGCATTTTCCATATCAAGCAGCAGTGGCAATATAGGATGGTTATAAGGTGTAGTCGAAAGTGAGATGACTCCCTCTTCTTGCAACTGTGCATAAAAAGGAAGAATGGTCGCCACAAAGTCGCACAGTTCCTGAAGCAGGTGTGCTTTGTCTGATTGTGTAAAACCTTTGCCTTTTTGAAACAGTGTTTTTACCAGTTGGTTTTCCTGACGCAGATAATTACCGCACCAAGCAAGCATAAAAAGCATCTCAAAGTCAATAAGCTCTGCATCGCTGAGCTCTTCCTTATGATAAAGCTGACTCAAATACGCTATAGGTCTGATCATCGTCTCATACTGTGTTGATTTACACGTTTTAATAAGCCATTCTCTTTCGTCATGCGCTAGTATTGAGGGTTCTTTCCCCCACAATGAGAGAAAATAATCATTTTTCAGAGGATCTCTGTAAAGATTCAACTGTTCAATCAATGGTGGGGTAATATTGAACGTCGCCTTAAGGCCTTTATATTGACTTAACAGCCATGGCATCTCATAATAGTCTTTTATCGCATGGAGAAATACCCACGGCATACTCATCACTCCATCACTGTCCCTGTAATCGGGTTGGTGCATATGCCAGAAAAAACAGAGATTCAGTGATGGTTTCATTGTCACTCCTTAGACCATTGTTCAATTTTAGCAGAGTACTCAGCCAAGATCGCTTCCCCTTTTTCCTCATTTTCAGACTGGATATACAAGTTAAGGTGATCTCTATACTGATCGGGGATCATAAGAATCCAGTCATTTTTATCTAACCATATCTTGACACCATCGAGTGTGGATGACTCCTTTCCTTTGGTATCTGCAAGGAACATACGCATCATCTTTCCTTTCAGTGCCTGTCGACATTCAATCTTCGTTATTTTATAATAAAAACTCGGCAATGAATCGATCATATCAGAAAGTTTTACTCCATGATGCAATATCATTTCAAGTATTCGCAAAGTTGCAAACATTGAATCCCGATGCGTCGCAAATTCGGTAAAAGCAAAATTACCTTCACCCGTAGCCACAAGATCATACTCTCTCATCTTTTCTGCTTTGAAGTTTGCGTATTGACCCCGTTCTATTTTAAGATTTTCAAAATGGACGATATCTACTGCCCATGTTGGTAAGAAAACGCGTTTTATAGTTCCTGTTTCTTTCGCTTCCATATTTAAAAGTAAAAGAACCACATTTAATGCGTCTTGTTTACCAAGCACAACACCTTTATCACTTACGATATCCAAACGCTGACCATAAGGGTAAAGAATAAATCCTGCATTCAGTTTCAGTGCATTAATAACATCATGCATATCTTGTTTTGATTGTTTGATCAAAGCATTGATATTGGCAAGACGATGTTCATCCCTATGTGCATTAAACATAATATTCTCTACGCCAAGATCATTTATAATATCCGGGAAAACATCTGAAGCCATTCCATGCATCATATCCACTGCAACACGACAATCTAAACATTTAAATATATGTGGGTTCACTAATTGCATCATTCCCTCTTTATAGACTCTATATTCTTTTTCATGACTGGACTCACGAATCTCGCCGATCAGCGAATAGTCTACACGTCGGAAAGTTTCTTTGAAAAAGGCTTTTTCTATTTTTTTAGACATTTCATTATTGATACGTAGTGCTTCACAGTCAAAAAAGGTCATTACCGTACTGGTTGGATCATCAGTTTTTTGACGGAAATGGACACCCGCAATGAACTGATCATGTGAAGATAAATTACAACGTAATACAGCAGAAGGAATATCACGGTAGTCGATCACGTTTATACCTGCAGAAAGAAGTCCTCCCAGAAAAGCACGTTTGAGCATACGTGAGCTTTTATGATAATCTCTAGAAACAACGACACATGATCCCACAGGCAGTTGTCCACCAAAAGCTTCAGCAAGTTTTGTCGCCATTTCACAAGAGAGTTCAACATTGGACTTTCCAAACACCGTCCCATTGACAAAAATAGAATTTTTGTATTTATTTCCAAGTATCAAACTGTGGTTAACGATAGAAGCATCTTCAATTTTTTTATCAGGCCAGATGGTGACATCTTGTTCAATCTTGCTTAACTGACCGATCTCGCATCCCTCTGCCAGGATCATCCCGGCATTGGCTGTAACATTATTACCGATCACATTATCATTACAGATCACACAACCATCCAGCTTGACTTTAGCATGAATCTCCACATCATTCCAGATCACAGTGTTTCTGATCTTACTCTCTTTGCCGATGGTGACATTGTCTCCGATCACGACATTATTGAGCTTTACACCCTTCTCCAGCGTAACATTCTTTCCCAGTACCACCGTACCGATAAATTCAATACTTTGATCAAAACTGTACGTCTCATCGCTGTAAAGCACACCATCAGGAAATTGTGTTATCTCCCCATCAATGTTGAACTTGACCCTGCCGGTTAAAATATCATCATAGACGTCCCGATAGCTTTCGGGGTTTCCCACATCACGCCAGTACCCTTCAGAATATCCAGCCATCAGATCAATGCCTTTACGCATCAATTTAGGAAAAAGGTCTTTACTAAAATCATAGTTTTCATTTTTAGGGATATACGCCAGGATCTCCGGCTCTATGATATAGATACCCGTATTGATCGTGTCACTGAAGACTTCACCCCAACTTGGTTTTTCAAGGAACTTTTCTATTTTCCCCTCTTCATTGGCTATCACGACACCAAACTCCAAAGGATTATCGACCGATGTCAAGGTAATGGTCAATTTGGACTTTTTCTCTGCATGATAGTCAAAGATCTTCTGGAAATCAAAATCCGTTACAAGGTCCCCACTGATGATAATAAAGTTATCATCTCCTATGTATTCCTGTGCCAGCTTCACTGCACCTGCCGTACCATAATCTTCATCTGGAACTACATAGGTGATCTTGATACCAAAATCACTTCCGTCCCCAAAATGCGCTTGAATGATCTCAGGCTTGAAATAAAGCAGCACGATAAACTCTGTGATCCCCAACTCTTTCAGGGTTATCATTGTATGTTCCATCATCGGTTTATTCATGATCGGGAGCATCGGTTTCGGACGTGAGTTTGTAAGTGGCTGGATCCTCGTTCCAAAACCACCTGCCATGACAACAGCTTTCATTTATCCTCCTATGGATTTTTATCTAAAGTAGAACCATATTCATTAAAAAAGACGAACTCATAATGTGAGTAAAGAGTTTTGACTGGCATAGACCGTAGGCACACTAGGACATGCCTCCTCAGTGAGCCAGTCATTTTGATTGACCTTATACCCAAACTGAAAACTATCTCCTGCCCTGAGTATTTTGGTGATATAGTAATCACCATTTTTTTTCTGCTTCATCGGCTCCTCTTTCCATTCATTCCATTCACCTGAAACAGCTACATCCTCAACACTATATGTCGGTGAAAATGTAAATGTCACCCAAACCCTGTTCCCGTTCTTTTTCATTGTAAGCATGATCAATCCTTTTAGCAATGAAACTATTATATCCGAGATTTTAAAAAAATTGACAAATATATTGATTTATATTTAATCAGTATAAGAATTTTTATCTTTGAATTATAAGTAATTGTACCAAGATATGGTTTCATAAAGATAACATTCTTCTAGAGAAGAAGGCAAGTCTCAACAAATAAGGATATAGGTTAAAGTTTGGTGTAAAAAGAGTATTATCAAGATGGTATACAAAAGTATTTTATACGGTTTACTCTTTTGCTAGTTTTCTGATAGAAGTAGAAAGGACTAACAATATGACTGATTTCAGATTTATTTTTAAACTATTTTTGCTTGCTTTCACAACATTACATCCACTCTTAGCAAGTGATACTCCAAGCAATGTAACGTTAGAGCCCTCACATACTAATATATTGGCTGGTACCAAATGGCATCTTATTGAATTTCAATCAATGGATGATGCTCAGGGAATAAAGAGAACAGATGACCCTTCAAAATACACTATGAATCTCCATGAAGATGGTACCGTTACCATGAAACTAAACTGTAATATAGCCAAAGGAACATGGTCGATCAAAGAAGGGCAATCCCCTATCAGTGGCCAATTTCAATTTGGTAAACTTGCTACAACCAGAGCCTTCTGTCCTCCTCCGAGCATGGATGGATTTATATCCATGCAGGTACCGTATATCCGTTCTTATCTGTTTAAGGATGAAAAACTCTACTTGAGTTTAATGGCAGACGGTGGGATATTTGTCTGGAAAAAAGATACTAATGAGTCAATGGAAATGAAAGCCTATCCAAAGCTTGAAACGGCGATCCGATCACTCTATCCAGGTTATAATGATAAACTGATCAACCCTATATACGGTGTAAAGAAAGCCCGTTATGTTTACGGACATGTCGATCTCAATGAAGATGGGAACAGTGAAGTGTTTGTCTACCTCATGGGTTCCATTTTCTGTGGAACTGGTGGTTGTAACCTGCTGCTTTTTACTGAAGAAGAGAATGGATATAGATTGATCGATCAATTCGCAACAACAAGAATTCCCGTCATCGTCTCCAATGAAAAAAACCATGGATGGAAAAATATCACATGGTTAAAATCTGGTGGAGGGTATCCTTCATCATACTTAACCTATATGTTCAACTGTAAACACTATGTTGAAACGCAAAGTACCTCAAGCAAAAAAGTTCCAGAAGGAAAGCCTTATCTTTCAGGAGAACTCACTTTCCATGATGGAATTCCTTTAGAACCTAATAAATAACAATCATAGTTTGCTGTACAGACAGACAATATGGAAGTTTTCATGATAAAAGCAGCGTTTAAAAAACATTTCTTTTTTAATTCTACTACTTTTATCATTGTATATCTATCATTCAGAAATTAATCGTCATCTTCTTCATCAGAGATGCCGTCATTATCATCATCGTCATCCTCATCGTCATTGATACCATCATTGTCGTCATCATCGTCTTCGTCGTCATCCAATCCATCATTGTCATCATCTACATCATGATCGTTTGAGATACCATCACCATCTGTATCATTATCTGCAATACCATCACCATCATCATCCGTATCTTCATCATCTGAGATACCATCATTATCATCATCGTCATCATCATGATTACAGAATTCATCACCATCATCATTGTCATAGACATCTAGAAGACCATCACCGTCTTGATCCATCGGGTCATTCTCAAGTTCAACAGAAAGTAAACCATTTTCTACTTCGATCTCCAATACCTCATCCGAGACACCATCACCCTCAATATCGACAATAAACTCACGATCCATAGCTAGGTCCACATACCCAAGATCAACATCTCCTTGAGCTCTGAACAGTGTGCTATTTCCATCGACTGTAACAATCCCGATCGGTGTTACGACCTTATTATCTGGTTCATTTTCATTCGTTGTCATCACGATACGACAATCCGTATTCAGTGGAACTTCTATCTCAAAAGGGTGTTGATCTGTACCGTTTTGCACAGATGTTGTAGAGTAGTAGCTTCCATCTTCACAAAATACTTCTATCAGTGTACCAGGAACAGTACCGATCACTTTGACTGTCGGTTCTAAAACTGTTTGTTCTGTAGAGGTACTCCCTCCGCATCCCATCAAAGATAGACCTACCAGAGTTGAAACTAACCCGCTTGTTAATACATGTATTTTTTTCATACCTTTTCCTTCAATCATTTTATATGTTATTGAGTTCAATGTTGTTCAAATAAAGAAAAGCACTTATGGAACCTGGATATATTCAGAGATCCCAAAGCATTCCAGCAGTAGCTTTACTACATATTTGACATAACAAAACAGCCCTGAATTAAATATGATGAGTGAACAACCTATCGAAAGGATAAAAGGAAGTAATGAAGTATTCATTATGGCAACCCCGCTATCTACTTGAGACCGGAGGCTTTCCGTCCTTGCTTCGCAACAAGTTTGGCACAACAATAATATTTAATAAATCAGATATATTATACGAAAGAAATATAAAAGTTTTTCACCAATTGGTAACAAAATGATAACATTGATAGGATACTACAGAGCCTAAGAACCATAGGTAAGAAATGTATGTTTACATTCGGTTAGTGTAATGCATATAAACTTCTTCTTACATAGCAACCAAAAACATGAAAAGCCAATTTCATGTTAACTCCTCATTTTAAACTTCTCCCCCCTTGTATTTGGTTGCTATCATACATCAAAATAAGACTCAAAGTCTTACAATCTTAATCAAGATACAATCCTGCACATACAATAATCATTTCCCCATCGATCATCACTTTTTTGACATATGCTGATTTTTGTGATCTTTCTACATCTCCTGGTTTTGGCCATGGGTAATCAACCCAGCCACTGCCTTTTGTTTTGGCAACATGTATAAATTCCCTTACAAAATAATTCCCCTTAGCATCCTTATAGTTGATCACATTACGCCCTTCTAATTTTGGGAAAGCTGCATTCATTAACTCTACACCATTTTCGTCGATCACAAAAACATAGGTATCCTGATAACTATACTGACTTCTCTTGCTTCTCAATGTATCAAATGCCTTAAAGCCATCCTGTTCGATCAATCTCGCTGCTGAATCAACTGCATCTATAATAAAGGATCTTTGAACAGGCATATCATAGGTACCGCTTCCTATAAGAAATATTTTCCCAGAAGAACTTTTCACTCGCATAACATACGTACTTTTCCAACTTGGATCCAATTCACCGGGTTTTGGCCAACGGTAATGAATCCACCCTTTTCCTTTTTTGGATGAAGCTACTTTGATCATCAGTTCGCCAATTGGCTTTTCATCAACATCTTTAAGATCACGTACATTTTTACCCTCACCTTTTACATCAGGTGGATATACATACCGTAACCCATTCATATCCCAGACATATATATATTGATCATCATGAAACCACTTTGTTCCCTTTTGTCTGAATAAATGAAATGCTTTATCACCTTTCTCTTCTATCAATGCAGCACCACTTTTGACAAACGCTTCAAGTGCTTCTGCATCTTTTGCGTGTATTACACTTCCAACACTACTTATCAACACTATGAACTTCAAGAAACGTACAATAAAATGATACATATCCATCCTTTTCCTATATAGCTGTTTTTGGCACACTACCCTTTTATGCACACCTTTGGTCTTAAAAAGGCTACTCTTCTTGCTAAGCCCGCCTTTTCAGTAGCCTGTGCAACAAGATCCACATCCTTATAAGCATCAGGGGCTTCTTCAGCAACGCCGCGCATGGATGCAGAACGGATCAAAATACCCTTCTGGGCAAGCTCCTGTATGACTTGCTTTCCTTTCCACAATTTGAGTGCCTGATGACGGCTCATTGCGCGGCCGGCCCCGTGACTTGCTGAAGAGAAAGCACGTTCCTCTCCCTCTTTGGTACCTGCAAGAATGTACGATCCCGTTCCCATACTTCCACCGATAATTACAGGCTGACCGACACTCCTGTAACGTACCGGTATGTCGGGATGTCCTGGTCCAAAAGCACGCGTTGCACCTTTACGGTGAACCCATAAATTACGTTCCACACCATTGACCAGATGTGTCTCTTCTTTGCAGGTATTATGAGAGACATCGTAGAGTGTCTCTATCTTCACACCTTTAAATAAGCACTCAAAAGCATTTCTGGTCATATGGGTAAGTACCTGCCTGTTTGCCATAGCACAGTTTATCGCAGCATTCATGGCACCGATATACTCCTGTCCTTCAGGTGAATGGATAGGTGCACAGGCAAGTTCCCTGTCAGGCAGTGAGATCCCTAGTCGTGTGGCCGCTTTTGCAAGCGATACTAGATACTCCGTACCGATCTGATGTCCCAGTGCCCGTGAACCGCAATGGATCGACACAACGATCTGGCCTTTTTTGATACCAAATGCTTCTGCTGCTTTTTCATCATAGATCTTGGCAACTTCCTGAACCTCAAGGTAATGGTTTCCAGACCCCAGAGTCCCTACCTCTCCCAATTGCCGTTCCTTAGCCAGCCGAGAGATGTTCTCAGGCCTTGCACCCTGCATCTTACCCATCTCTTCAACAAAACTCAGGTCCTCACCTAACCCATATCCATGATGGATCGCCCATTGGGCACCACCTCTAAGGACATCATCAAGTTCATCTAGCGTGAGTCTGAGTTTTCCCTCTCTACCGACTCCTGCAGGTATCGCGCGAGAAAGCTCATCAGCCAGCTTTGTTAGATCGGTAGAGGTCAGATCTTCTCTCATCAGGTTTGTACGCAGACATCGAATGCCGCAGGAGATATCAAATCCCACACCACCTGCAGAGATGATGCCCCCCTCTTCAGCATCAAAGGCAGCAACACCGCCTATGGGAAATCCGTAACCCCAGTGCGCATCCGGCATTGTCATCGCCTCTCCTACCAGACCGGGCAGTGTTGCGACATTGGTGATCTGCTCCAACACTTTATCATCCATACTTTTCAGTAAGGGTTCTGAACCGTATAAGCGTATACCGCTTCTTTTTTCTCCAACCTTTAGAGGGATGGTCCATGTATAATCATCAATTCTTTCCAATAGGTTCATATTCATGACACTTCTCCTTTACACATCTACGACACATCGGGCTTCCCAATGATCCTCTTTTTCTTCCACGGAGAGCATGGTCAGTGTTGCCCCTTTGACCTCTGTACCCCGTTCCAGATCTTTTCGCCAAGTATCTCCCCATGCTTTCCCTCTCCAGGAATTACCCTCTCTATGCAGTTCAAACTTACCCAGAACAAGATGTTTCATATGTGCTAAAGCCAAAAGTGTATTGAGCCACTCTATCAGAGCAAACTCGTTATCCTCTTCTTCGAATCCAATTTCTATCCACTCATCACACTGCAACAGATCTATATCAGCCATAATGGCAAACATCGCCACTGCAGCTGATTCGAATGCCTCCTCCAGGCTTTTCCCTCTTCCAAGAATACCGATATCCGCATCATGATCAAAGTAACTATATTTTTTGTTCATGTTTGGCCTTCTTTGTTTTGAAAGTTCTTTATTCCAATCATATCTTTAAAAAAAGATCCTTACTTATTCTAGCATTATTTTCGTCTTTTACCATCTCCAACTCTACTATTCGTAACTTTATAATCTTATAAAGGCAGTACGCTCTAACTTATTATCTGTTATGATTATCATAGAATCTGTTACTTAAAAGAAGTACCATCATGAAATATGAAATTAAGTCTAAAGTGGGAAAAAGGGCTCAAGCTCTGTTAAAAGTCATAAGTGAACTTATTACAGAGATACATCCGCATCATCTTCCTTCTGAGTCTATTTCACTTGATAGTCGTTTTGAAGAAGAGCTTGGACTGGACAGTCTTTCACGGGTTGAACTCATCGCAAGGGTTGAAAAGGAGTTCAAACTTTCATTACCGGAACGTAGCTACTCCGAAGCAGAAACACCACGGGACCTTTTGCGTATGCTGCTTGGGGCACAAGAAGCATATGCTATCCTTCAAGATTCGGGAATTGCTTCAATAACACTGGATGAAACAGAAGGTACACCTTTTGAAGCACAAACCCTCGTAGATGTACTGAATTGGCATGTAGCACAGCATCCGGATCGTCCCCATATCAAGTTCTACCAGGATGATGGACAAGGCGATGTCATCACGTATGCTCAGCTGGAAAAAGGTGCCAAAAATACCGCAATACTGTTGCAACAACATGGATTAGAACCTGGTCAGCCGATCGCAATTATGTTACCCAGCAGTCCGGATTACTTTTTCATCTTTTTTGGTATACTGATGGCCGGTGGCATACCTGTTCCCATCTATCCACCTGCACGCCCTTCACAGCTTGAAGACCACATCCGAAGACATGCACGTATACTGGATAATTGCCGTGCAAGCATCCTCATTACCGTACCTGAAGCCAAGCATGTGGCACAACTTCTAAAATCTCTGGTCCCTAACCTTCAGCATATCATATCAACTACAGATTTGAAAGACTCCTCTTCAAGTACAATGCTGCCAAGCATACATGAACAGGATATCGCATTTATACAATACACATCAGGAAGTACCGGAAACCCGAAAGGCGTAGTACTGACACATGCCAACCTTCTTAACAATATTAGGGCCATGGGGAAAGTTGTCAAAGCAGGGCCCAAAGATGTTTTTGTCAGTTGGCTTCCACTTTATCATGATATGGGCCTTATTGGTGCCTGGCTTGGCAGCCTCTACTATGCTGCATTTTTTGTAGTCATGTCACCATTGGATTTTTTGGCCAGACCCGAACGCTGGCTATGGGCGATCCACCGCTATCGGGGTACACTCTCTGCCTCACCTAACTTCGGATACGAGTACAGTATGCATCGCATAAAAGATACCGATCTGACGGGGTTGGATCTTAGTTCATGGCGTGCTGCATTCAACGGGGCAGAAGCAGTCAGTCCTGAAACAGTTGAACAGTTCAATAAACGATTTGCACCATTTGGATTTAACAAAGATGCGATGATGCCTGTTTACGGCCTTGCAGAGTCTTCCGTCGGTTTGGCATTTCCACCACTCGGACGTGGCGTACATATCGACCATATAGACCGCACTACTTTTACCCGTACAGGAAGTGCCTTAAATACCGTACAGGATGACAGTAATGTTTTAAAATTTGTCAGTTGTGGGTTGCCTCTTCCTGGACACCAGCTCAGAATCGTAGATGATACCGGACATGAACTGCCCGAACGTCAAGAAGGACGTTTGGAGTTTCGGGGTCCCTCTTCTACCAGTGGCTACTACCGTGATGTTCAAAAAACACAAACCCTTTTTGATGGAGAGTGGCTCGATACAGGCGATCTGGCCTATATTGCCGACGGAGAACTTTATGTAACTGGACGTATCAAGGACATTATTATACGCGCCGGACGCAATATCTATCCGGATGAACTGGAAAAGATGGTAGGAGATATACCAAATATCCGAAAAGGCTGTGTGGCTGTATTTGCCAGTATGGATCCAAAGAGACAGACAGAAAAACTGGTCATTTTAGCTGAAACACGAAGTGAAGACCCCAATGAACACCAAAGATTGCGCAACGACATCAATACACTATCGATCGATCTGACCGGAATACCGCCTGATGAAGTTGTCTTTGCACCTCCCGGGAGCGTTCTAAAAACTTCAAGCGGGAAGATCAGACGTTCTGCAAGCCGTGAACGCTATGAAAAAGGAATGATCACTAAAAAGCCCCAAAATGTAGTATGGCAGGTAGTCAGACTTGCCCTTAGCGGTATCAAACCCCAATTACGACGTATAAAACACTATATTGGAAGCCTTTTCTTTGCTCTATATAGTTGCTCCGTCTTTGCTTTGGTCACACCGGTCGCATGGCTCTCTATGATACTCTTGCCAAAGTTTTCCATGCGATGGAGTATGTTACAGGTCTGTACAAAATTTCTAGCCTATGCAACTGCCACGCCGCTCAGAGTGAATGGTGTCGAAAACCTTCCACCTGCAGGAACATCTTGCGTCTTGGTCGCCAATCACGCCAGTCTTCTTGATGGAGCTGCTCTCATAGCAGCACTGCCACGTCATTTTCGATTTATTGCCAAGTCCGAGTTCACTAAAGACTTTTATACCCGTCTGCCACTGGAAAAGATCCATACGGAGTTTGTCGAACGATTTGAGACCACTAAAAGTGTTCAAGATACAGAACATCTTCGTACCGTGCTGGAATCGGGTCATGCCTTGTTCTTTTTCCCTGAGGGGACTTTCAGCCGTGTTCCAGGACTTATGCCGTTTCGGCTGGGTGCATTCAGCATTGCAGCTGGGGCAAATGTACCGGTCATTCCCATATCGATCAGAGGTACACGATCGATACTTCGGGATACATCCTGGTTCCCTCATCACAGTCCAGTTCACATAGAGATCGGTAAACCTATCGATCCTGAGAAGATCAGATCCAAAGCAGAGGTAAAAGAGTGGGATGTAGCTATAGAGCTGCGCGACCAAAGCCGCGAATTTATTTTACGGCACTGTGGTGAACCGGATCTTTCATAGATGTCATGCAGCGCTCTTAGAGCCCTGTATTTTTTTTCATCTCCCTCTCACGCAGCAGACGACGCATCAATTTACCCATGACATTTTTAGGTAACTCGTCTACAAATTCGACCGATGATGGGACCTTGAACCGTGCAAGCTTTTTTCTAAGGTATTCGATGATCTCATATGCTTCAGCCGCTTCACCCTCTTTTAGAACTATAAATGCCTTTATCTCTTCGCCTTTGTACTCATGAGGTATACCCACAACCGCTGCATCTTCGACTTTAGGGTGCGTGCAGCACACCTTTTCCACTTCTGTAGGTGATACGTTCAACCCTTTAACAATGATGATATCCTTTTTCCTGTCAACCACATAAAAATAACCCTCTTCATCCATTTTTACAATATCACCTGTATGGAGCCACCCCTCTCTTATCGCTTCATCTGTCATTTCAGGCTGCATCCAGTACCCCTTCATCAACTGCGGACCCTTTATGATAAGCTCCCCCTCTTTTCCGACCTCTATCTCATCTTTTCCGTTTTCAATATCAACGATCCTACACTCTGTATCTGGCATGGGCACACCGATGGAGTTTGGTTTATTTGGGGCATTCATCGGATTGGCATGTGTCACAGGAGATGCTTCTGAAAGCCCATACCCTTCAACCAATTTTGAACCTGTCACTTCCACAAACCTCTTTTGGACACTTTCTATCAGCGGTGCACCTCCGCAGATACATGCCCTTACCGAGCTTAGATCATACTTTGCCACACTCTTATAGCTACCCAATGCTGCATACATCGTAGGTACACCCGGCATGATCGTGATTTTCTCTTTTTCCATCGTTTTAAGAATATAAGACAAGTCTCTGGGATTAGGGGTCAATATCAGCGTGCCCGCACAGCTCATCGTATAACTAAGACAGGCTGTCATACCGAAGCTGTGAAAGAAAGGAAGCCACCCCAACACACGCTCCTGACCTTCAACTGTATCAGTCACCCATGCCCTGCACTGAAGTGCATTGACGACTAGATTATAGTGGCTTAGCATCACACCCTTAGGTGTTCCTGTTGTTCCACTGGTGTACTGCAGTAGCGCAATATCTTCAGGATCAATCCCTATATCAGGTTTTTTATCATTGCTTTGCTGCATCAACTTCTCCAACCAATGATCTGTATCATCTATGCGCACCCTATCCTCTTTCTCTTTTAAAAGCGTAAAGAGGATCTTGGTGAGGAAGGGGAAGTAGTCTTTGACATTGGTAACAATGATGTTTTTAAGCATTGTTTCCTCTTTGATCTGTTGGATGATCGGATAAAAACGACTCATAACGATCACAGTTTTGGCACCAGAGTCATTAAGCTCAAATGCCACTTCTGCAGACTTAAAAAGGGGATTTATCGGAACAGCGATCGCTCCTATCTTTAAAATACTATATAACATAATAATAAATTGGGGTGTATTGGCAAGATAAAGTGCCACACGATCACCTTTTTGAACACCCAGGTCTGTAAGAGCATTTGCAGCTTTATTTACCAGTCTATCCAGCTTGCTATAAGAGATATCATTTCCCAGGTAGGAGAGAGCCCTATTGTGGGGATATTTGGAAGCTGACTCTTCCAAAAAAGTAAAAAGTGGTACTTTAGGGTATTTTAGAGTGGCCGGTACACCCTGATCATATTGTTTTAACCAAATCTTTTCATCATATATCATCTATCTCTCCTTTTTGATCGGAGAAGATGTTCCAAAGAAAAGTACAAGAATAGAAGTAAAAAAAGAATGATCGTTCCATCCACATAACCTCATTTTTTAGTGGCTGTCATATAAAGTCGCTTTTACTCATCATAACTAATCAGAAGAAAAAAAGTCAAGTACGACTTGGAACTTTTATACGGGTAAAATGTTAACGGTAGGAAAAAAACAAAGAGAAGACTCCTATTTCCTGATTCCATGAAAAATCAAAACTATTTCAAACTTTTTCTCTACTATTAAAATAAGGCTTTATGATCCAAACTAAAAAAATAATGATCAATACAAGTGCTATAAATTGTTCGATCTTTTCAATTTTTCCAAAAAGGTGTTCTGCTCCTGTACCCAATATGTATCCTAATAAAATTCCTGACACACTCCATACTATGATACCAAGTGTATTAAAAAGAGTAAATTTTTTATGAAGATACCTATAAGTACCCAGTGTTGCAGGAAATAGTATCGCACCACTATAAATAAATCGCCCACTGAAGGCTAGCCAGCTTCCCCGTTTTTTTACAGAATGTTCAAGCTTTTTTATTCTTTGTTGCAGTAATGGAAACTTCTTTAGTATATTTTGACCATAATATCTACCTACAAAGTACCAAAACTGATCGCCTATAAGTGCTCCGAATATAGCCACAGGTATGGTCTCTTCTAAAGATAACATCCCAAGATAACACAATATCCCAGAGACAATGATCATAATGGTTCCTTCAGTCATCATACCAAAAAACACAATCCATAAACCATATTGTGAAACAAGTGATGTAAATTCTTCCAACATACTTTTTATCCTTATTTTATCATTATACTTAATTGTAGAGAGTAATAAAATATAACCTTATAATACATGCATAATTTGGCTATTTTCATAAGGTTAGTTTGTCTAATTGATTTAGGGATAATTTGGAGCATATTGATTTTTATTGATGAATCAATGTGGATGGTGAGGGATTGGAACTATTGGAACCCCCCCCTTATCCTTCATACCTTATGTGTCTTATCAATATTCTTCTCTCTGTGTCACTACGATTACTAAAAACGCTTCAAAACTCCCAACAAGTACTCGATATCTTTTTCTGTATGATTGGCAGAAACCTGAAACCTTATCTCCTCGTCACCCTTTGGAACTACTGGAAAGTTAAGGCCTGTGGCAAGAATACCATGCTTAAAAAGATGCTTCACAAGTCTGGAAGTCTTTTCGGTGTCCCTTATCATAAGAGGGATAATAGGATGCTCCCCTGGTATGGTCTCATAACCAAGATCCTTTAGCCCCTCTTTAAGATGCCGTGTGAGTCTGCGAAGCTTTTCGAGTAACTTCAGCCCATGGGTGCTGTCGAGGATATCAAGAGATTTAATGGCCGCTGCGGATTCAGAGGGAGTTATAGAATTTGAAAAAATGTAAAAGGGAGCTGTCTCTCTTAGGTAATCTATGACGGTTTCACTGGAAACCACATAGCCACCATTGACGCCGAGTGCCTTTCCAAGGGTTGCAATGTGGATATCCACTTTTATACCTGTCACCTCCTCTGTACCCCGACCGGTTTTACCGAAAGCTCCCACACCGTGTGAGTCATCGACTACCGTAATGATCCCCTCTTCAAACTTTTCTTCATATCTTTTGCAGATTGCAACGATCTCATTAAGGGGTGCATGGTCTCCCCGCATACTGAAGATACCGTCGGTAACGACGATCATTCGTCTGTATTTACCCAAGTATCTCTTGATTGCACCTTCAAGATCTTCCATATCAAGGTGCCTGTATACCGTCTTTTCAGTGGGGTGTGCCAGCCGGATAGCATTGATGATACAGTTGTGGTTCAGTTCATCACTGATGACAACCGTTTCTTCTGTAATAAGCTGTGGGAGGACACCCATAACGGCCGAATAGGCGGCACTGAAGATCATGGCCGCTTCTCTACCGCAGAAGGTAGCCAGTTTCTTTTCGAGTATCACATGTGGCGCAAAGGTACCGCTGATAAAGCGGACGGCACCCGGCCCGGTTCCAAATAACTGGGATGCCTCCTCCTCTGCTTCAATGACATCTTTATCTGTTGAGAGGCCCAGGTAACTGTTAGAATTCATCTGCAAGAAGGGCTTATCTCCATTCCCTCTAAGGGTAACCCTCGGTCCGAAACCATCTTCGGCTTCCATGATCCCGGTAATGATCTTTTCATGCCGTTTACTGACACCCTTTGCATCTATGGATTCCAACTGTTGCTTTAAAGGAATTTCAAGCTTTTCAAGTGACATGGGAACCCTCCTTTCTCAACTGTTCGATCATATCTTTTGTCATCGATCCGATATCATATGCCGGCTGCCAGCCCCATTCGGCTCTTGCAGCGCTGTCATTCATTTTACGAGGCCAGCTGTCGGCGATTGCCTGCCTTAGTGGGTCTACTTCGTAGGTCATGCTGAAATGGGGCAGCTCTTTTTTAATAGTAGCATATAATTGCTCCGGTGTAAAACTCATGGCTGTAATATTGTAAGCATTACGGTGAGTTAGCATCCTCCCATCCGACTCCATAAGTTCCACGACCGCCCGAATGGCATCGGGCATGTACATCATGTCCAGACGGGTTCCCTCTTTCAAAAAGCATCGGTAGGGTTCATTTTTTACAGCAGCATAGAAGATCTCAACGGCATAATCGGTTGTTCCTCCGCCCGGCGGTGTTTTATAGGAGATCAAACCGGGGAATCGAACCCCGCGGATATCCATATCATACTTTTTAACGTAATATTCGCAAAGCAGTTCACCCGCCACTTTTGTAATACCATACAGTGTATTGGGGCGCTGGATGGTCACCTGAGGGGTATTGTCCGGTGGTGTGGATGGTCCGAAGGCCCCGATGGAACTGGGGAAAAAGAGCGCGCAGTGATGATGACGGGCAACTTCCAGAACCGTCTGGAGCCCATTCATATTAACATCCCATGCAAGCTGGGGATTCTCTTCCGCTCTTGCCGAAAGAAGCGCTGCAAGATGGTAGATGATATCAATGCTGTACTTTTTTACAAGCGCTGTGATGGCTTCGGAATCTGTCGTCTCTATGATCTCATAAGGACCGGAATCAATAAATACATCGTCCGGCTTCCTACTGTGTCCCGCAGCAACTACATTGTTTCTTCCATATTTATCTCTAAGTACAGGGACGAGCTCAGAGCCGAGCTGACCTGTTGCACCGGTAACTAATATCCTTTTCATCTTTTATCCTCTTGAATCATAATATTTTTTGCCCTGTCAACCTGGAAGGATTCAGCAAGCCATATCTCTTGTTAAGGTCTAACCTTCTTACTTATTGTAGCATCATTCTAGTGAACCAATAGGAAACATTACATACAGGTTTTCAGACTCTGCCAAATGACTATACAGTCGATATTTTTTCATGACGACACAATCATACTGATCATTGTCTTTACTTCGTTCTATGAATTGTCGTATAATTAAAAAGTAATATGAAGAGGGTTAACATGAAAAAGATTATGATATTAAGCGGTGCTGGTCTCTCTGCCGAAAGTGGCATCCATACCTTTAGGGATCATGATGGTCTTTGGGAAAATCACGATGTCATGAAAGTCTGCTCTACGCAAGGGTGGATTGAAGATCACAAATATGTTACCCGTTTTTACAATGAAAGAAGACGTGATCTTGAATTTAAAGAGCCTAATCCTGCGCATAAGGTGCTAGCCCAACTTGAATATGACTATCGTGGTAGAATCATCCACCTCACCCAAAATATAGATAACCTTATGGAGAAAGCGGGTGCCAAAGATGTGATCCACCTTCACGGTACACTCACTGATCTACGATGTGAAGCTTGTACAGAAACATTTAATGTTGGTTATGCACCTCAAGAGGGCAATGAGCATTGTCCGCATTGTGGCAATACAAGGGTCCGACATAATGTTGTTATGTTTGGCGAAGCTGCACCAGAGTACAGCCACATCCAAGAGGCTATCCGGCATAGTACTCTTTTCATCGCTATTGGTACCAGCGGCACTGTGATCGACATTGTTCCCATTGCAAAAGAGTTTAAACACTCAATTCTCATTGATCCCAAACGTCAGGAGACTGCAAATAAATTTGCCCCTCATACATACATAGATGAGTACTTTGAGCATTTTATTCAGAAAAAAGCGGGTGAAGCAATGGATGAGATGATGGCTATTATCAAAGATCATATGGATAATCGATTATAATTTATGGCGGACAGAGTGAGATTCAAACACTAGGTTAAATGCCTTAAAATATAATGACTTTACATTTTCGTCAATCTGCTAAAAGAGTATATTGTTAAATCTTGTTTATTCATACTTATTTCACACTTTTGTTTTATCATTGCCTTATCTTTAAATAGAGAAAGGAAATAATAATATGAAAAAAATTATGATAGCACTACTTTTTGTAGCAGGTTTGGCATCGGTAGCTTCAGCACATCACATGGCAGCATATGATGACGCAGGTATCTATATTCCAGAAACATCACCTCACTTGGATATGGTATTTTAATTATCCTGACTCCTTCCATGCTCGGGGTAATAACCTGACCTTAAAACATGCCCTCTTCTGGGCATGACTTCTTTACTAGCTATAAAACTTTGTATTTTCATCTTACTATTTTTCATTGATATAAACAACTAAAATTCACTACATATAAAGAGTGATCTCTATGTAATATAATTCTAATAATATTATGTTAAGATATAATCTATATTTATACAATTCAATGAAGTACTATTACTAAAAAGGATTCTCATGGGATTGACATTGATTATTGTGGGATTGGTAATTTCATATTTTTGTTGGGTACAAAAAAGAGAAATAGATTATATTGAGAAAAAAAATCATGAAAATGCAATCGGTACAGAAGGTATAAGTGATAAGAGAGTTAAAATTCATACCAAATTGCTAAATAATGAAAAATTAACACTATCAGAGGGCCTGAATTGGTATTCATATAATATTATGTATACTGCCCTGAAATGTGGTTTTTATGGTGGTTTTCTTTTGAGTTTTATCGGTCTTGTTCTGTTTATCTCAGTCATATTTCATTTTACATTTCGATGAACACACAAGGTAGTGTCATAGTATAATAAAACACTTTATATATACTGGTTAACCTTCAATAGAGTAGATTGGAGCCATTGTTCCTTTATAAATGGTTTGAGACTGTCAGATAGTACACTGAAAAAGGATTGCCCCATGGAAATATTTCAGATAACATTGATATTGGCTACGCTTCTGTGTTCTCTTGTATCAGGATTTTTATTTGCTTTTGCCGTCGTAGTGATGCCAGGTATAAAAAAGTTGAATGACAAAGAGTTTATCCGTGCTTTTCAGGTGATCGATGGCGTTATTCAAAATAATCAACCGATATTCATGCTGGTATGGGTCGGTTCAGTTCTAGTGCTGATCACTTCGGTTGTACTGGGCATAGGAGAACTCGATAGCATTGGAAGCATTCTCATCATCTCCTCAGCATTTGTCTATCTCTTCGGTGTCCAATTACCAACGGCCACCATCAATGTACCGCTGAACAATAAGTTACAAATGCTAGATCTCCACACTGAAAGTGAGTCGACATATAAAGCGGCCCGAGAATTGTTCGAAGTACGTTGGAATCGTTGGAACAAGATCAGGACCGTGTTGTCATGCCTCGTAACCCTACTATTGATCTATCTACTTTTTAGACTATGATAGTATGAAGCCCGACAAATGACAGAAAAACGATCAAAAATGCTCAAATGATTCTTAAATTACTTATTTTGAACGTAAATCCAGAAGGAGAAGAGAGTTAGATGTTTATAGGTCACTATGCAGCATGTTTTGCTCTGAAAAAGGTTGAGAAAAGCGCCTCACTGGGAATGTTGTTCCTAGCGGTACAATTCGTTGACATCCTGTTCTTCCCATTTGTACTTCTAGGGATAGAAAAAATCAATATCATCGAAAATTTCACTCAATCAACTCACTTTGAACTGGAATATATGCCCTACACACACAGTCTGCTTGCATCCATTCTTTTAGCGGGTCTTATCTATATCTTGTATCGAATTGTGTCTACAGGAAAGAAATCAGTTGCACTGATAATGGGGATCGCTGTAATTTCGCATTGGTTTTTTGACCTCATCGTTCATACACCGGATCTACCACTTTGGAGCAATACCTCCACCAAACTTGGTTTTGGACTGTGGAACAATGCCATTGCAACATATACTCTTGAAGCAGTCCTCTTGATCGGGGGACTGTGGCTCTACCTGAGTGGAACTACAGCAAGATCACCCATAGGAAGATATGGCATGGGTATATTCGTAATGATCCTTCTCTTAGTAAATGCCGTTAATATATTTGGGCCACCCTTTGGGAACACTGAAATATCCTTGGCGATATCAGCACTTATAATGTACTTCCTCTTTGCAGGGGTAGCTTATTGGCTTGATGGCGAACGTTCATAACCATTAAGCATTCAGTCCCTTCTATAATTGAAAATCACGATGAACAGCTGACATGGGATATCCCGGCAAGTTCAAAGAACTCAGAGGGCTTTTCTCTATAATATTTTTCCTCTATCTCTTTAGATTGCTCAGCATATGGGTTTGTCATCACTTCTTGCAACTCTTTAATCAGTGTATAGTCCCCCTTGGTGGCTTGTTTATAGGCAGGCACAAGAAACCATTCTCGCAAAGTGTATTTTGGGTTAAAGGCTTTCATTTGCTTAGAAAGATTTTCGCGTGATTCGCTCGTCGTGGCATCAACGAGCGATCTCCATTTTTCCAGCCACTCCGACCAGCTTTTTAAAATCTTTTCATTGAGTACAGCGTCACCGTAAAAGCTTTTAGTGAGTGGAGAGATATCCTCAGGGACCGTAGAGAGCTCGCGAAAGAAGATCGTATAATCGACAGAGGTTTCTATCATCAGTTTTACAAGTTCATTGAAAAGTGATGCATCAAAGGTTTCTAGTCCAAGCTTGGAAGCCCACATCTTTATCATTTGACCCTGCATGACTTGAGGAAAGCCCTCTCTTATCTCATCTAATTGATCCAGAGCATCCTGATTCGACGCCAGCAGTGGTTTCAACGCCAGGCAGAACATAGAAAAGTTACGCTCGGCAGCTTGCGGCTGATTGAGAAATGAGAAGTGAACACCGCCACCCGTCCATGGCTGATATCTCGGGTCAAACATATCGATAAATCCAAATGGTCCATAATCAAGAGTAAATCCACCTGCGGCACAATTGTCACTATTAAAATTCCCCTGGCAGTAGCCCACGCGTATCCAGTTTGCCACCAGTGCAGTGAGTCGACTTCGGAACGCTTTTGCTAGCAGGATCACTTTTTCTTGGAGAGGTAAATTTACATCAATGACCTCACTGTACTCACGATCGATCAGGTGTAACACAATCTGTTCAAGCTCTTTGATCGTTTTTGGATGCTCCTTTTTACGTGCACGCCGTCCGAAAAGTTCGAGTTGACCCACCCGTAGAAAAGAAGGTGCAACCCGTGTGGTAATAGCAACAGCCTCTTCGATCATCACTTCAGGGTCTCTTGAGTACGATCCATTGGTAAACCATGGCCGCCTTACTGTCTCTGTTTTTGAAGTGTACAGACTCAAAGAGCGTGATGTCGGCACACCCAGGGCATGCATATGCTCTTGTGCCAAAAACTCACGAATACTTGAACGCAAGACGGCACGACCATCAGCACCCCTGCAGTAAGGTGTTCTACCGCCACCTTTAAGCTGCATCTCCCATCGATTCCCGTTGATCACCGCTTCGAGGATGGAAATGGCGCGACCGTCACCATATGCATTACCTGTTCCAAATGGACACTGCTCATAGTATTCGGAGCCATAAATGGAAAGTGCATAGCCTGTAGCCCAACCCATACGACTCATCGGTTCTGGCAGCTGCGAGCTATCGCCGGAGAACATACGGATAAAATCCTCTGATGTTGCCAGAGCGTCGCTAAAACCAAGTTCGTGAAAGAAGTTCTCACTGTGCGCAATGTACACAGGCTCTTCGATAGGTGTAGGGTTCACAGGGACATAATGTCCAGAGAAGACTTGTCGCGGTGTGTGATCAACTCCGTCTGAAGTTGCCTCTGGATCAGTGTTTAACGTCTCCATGAGTGAATAATCCACCAACGCTGCAAGATCTTCGAGCGTCTCTACCGTTGCAGAGGTATTGTTTGTATCTTTCATAGATTTTCCTTCTTTTAAAAACGTACAGACATTTTCATATTACAACAGCCGTCTCTATAGTTAATCCAGCTGCTTACTCAAATCTTCATCTTTGTTCGCCACTATATCAAATGAAACATAATAATAGATGAAGCAAAGGATAAATTTGGCAGAGTTAAAAATTGGTTAGTCTGAAAGTATGTGTTTTAGGGGAGTATAAGAAGGTTGATTAAATTAAGTGGTGCGGATGAGAGGACTCGAACCTC